>NZ_CP074371.1:7800000-8006012 GCF_018362975.1 Nocardia tengchongensis | reverse complement strand
CATCCTTCGCGAAGGCCCCCAGCTATGCTGGGGGCCTTCTGCGTATTCAGGTGTAACCCGGGTAGCTGCCTACCCACAGACAGTTCCCAGCCGACAACCAGTTCCGGTTGGATGAGAAAGACAATGATCGACAGCATGGCCCTCGCGCTCGCCCCACAGCAGCCCGTGACCGCCCGCCGCTTCCGGTGGTCGGCGCTGTGGCTGCCCGCCACCTACAGCTACGTGAGCGTGCTGCTGGCGGTCGCCGTGGGTCTCACCATGGTGAGCGCCTCGCGTGAGTCGCGGATCGTGCTGCACGCCAGCACCAACCTCCACAATCTGACCAAGGGCCATCTGGGCACCTTGTTCTCCAGCGCCTTCCTGGTCGGTGAGGGCGCGGCCACGGTCTTCCTGATCGTCCCCATGCTGGCCTGCCTGCTCGCGTTGGCGGAGCGGCGCTTCGGGGCGGTGAAGCTGGTGCACACCTTCTTCGTCGGCCATGTGGGCGCCACCGTGCTGGTGGCGCTGGGCCTGTGGGTGGCGGTGCAGTCGCAGCTGGTGCCCGGCAGCATCGCGATGGTGGAGGATGTGGGCGTCAGCTACGGCGCGATGGCCGTGGTCGGCGCGCTGGTGGCGGTGTTGCCGTCACATCGGCGCTGGGTGTGGGCCGGTACCTGGCTGTCGTTCGCGCTGGGCGGGGTGGTGCTCTGGCACACCTTCACGAATGTGGGTCATTTCCTGGCGCTGTGCCTGGGCTTGGGGATCGGGCGGTTGACGATCCGCCGGCAGGGCGGGGCGGAGCGGCCGCTGAACCTTCCGGAGTATGTCTTGCTGGCGGGCGGCTCGCTGTTCGCCTGCCTGATGTTGCTGGGCTGAGGCCGCGTCACCGGAGCCGTTGCCCGGTCACTAGACTCGACCGGTGCGCCTTGTGATTGCTCGTTGCCAGGTCGATTACGTGGGTCGGCTGACCGCCCATCTGCCCATGGCCCGTCGTCTGCTGATGATGAAGGCCGACGGCTCGGTGCTGGTTCATTCCGATGGCGGCTCCTACAAGCCGTTGAACTGGATGAGCCCGCCGTGCTGGCTGGAGGAGCGGGAAACCGATTCCGAGACAAGCCAACTGTGGGTGGTGTCCAACAAGGCCGGCGAGGAACTGCGCATCACGGTCGAGGACATCGAACTGGACTCCAAGCACGAGCTGGGCGTCGATCCCGGTCTGGTGAAGGACGGTGTCGAGGCGCACCTGCAGGAGTTGCTGGCCGAGCACATCGAAACCCTCGGCCCCGGTTACACCTTGATCCGCCGCGAGTACATGACCGCCATCGGCCCGGTCGACATTCTGTGCCGGGACGCCGACGGCGCCACGGTGGCGGTGGAGATCAAGCGCCGCGGTGAGATCGACGGCGTCGAACAGCTCACCCGCTATCTGGAGCTGCTCAACCGCGATCCCCTGCTGGCTCCCGTGGCCGGCGTGTTCGCCGCCCAGCAGATCAAGCCGCAGGCGAAAACCCTTGCCGCCGACCGCGGTATCCGTTGCCTCACCCTGGATTACGATGCCCTGCGCGGCACCGATTCCAGCGAATTCCGGCTCTTCTGAGGCCATGCCTCGCCGCAAGCCCCGGCCCAAGGATTCGGCGCGATCCCAGCGGGATCCGCGCCCCCTGGGCGACGTCTTCGGCCGCACCGAACCCGGCCCCGGCACCGACGACACCTTCATCGTCCGCACCGTCCCCGGCACCCGCGCCACCAAGCCCTACCGCTGCCCCGGCTGCGATCAGGTGATCCCGCCCGGCACCCCGCACATCGTCGCCTGGGCCGCCCACGACGGCGAGGACGACCGCCGCCACTGGCACACCGGCTGCTGGAAGGGCCGCAACACCCGCACCATCACCCGCCGCTGGTCCTGAGCCCCTGTAATTGGGGGACGTCGTTCGCGTCTGCGGACGGTTGCGAGATCGATACTCTTCCCGAGCTGAAGTGTGTGCATTTCACAAGGAGTTCGGGATGAGAAAAGGTCGAATCGGGTTGGCGCTGAGCGCGTTTGCGGCGGTCGCCGTGAGCCTCGCGGGGAGCCCCCTCGCCGCGGCGGACATTCAATCGCTGTCGGTGAACGCCACCAGTCGCAGCTATGACGCCGGCATGATGGCCTGGTCGATCGAAGTGTGGGTCACCTGTGACCCGGCCAGCACGCCGGTTGCACCGCCGATTCATCTGACGGACAACGGGGCACCGATTTCAGGGAGTCCTGTGGCCGCTGGTACGGGGTATGGCCCGTCGCTCGTCTGCGCCTACTCCAACGGCACCCAGCATGAGTCCCCGACCAGGGCCACGTACACGCCGAGAACCCTTGGCGCGCACCATATCGTCGCTACACAATACAGGCCGGATGGATCGGTCCTGAGCACAATGTCGCAGGACGTGAACGTCACCGAGTCGCCCTGTACGGTCATCGGCAGTGTCGCACTTCCCATCTCCTGTATGACCAGTGGTTCCGCGTCCTGATCATCGACAGGCGCACATAAGGAAGGCCGCTCCCCGGTGGGGAAGCGGCCTTCGTACGGCTCGGGTTGTCGCCCGGGTGGTGGATTAGCCTGAGATGTCGGCGTTTTCGCGGTCGTCGACGAGGTCCTCGTCGTCGTGGGCTTCGGAGATGGCCTTGCGGCCGCCCTTGAGGGAGCGCTGTTCCGGTGCGCCGTCGAGGAGCTCGCTTTCGCGGTTGACGGCGGCGAGCATGGCCGGGACCGAGTCGAGCTGGCCGCGGATGCCGAGCAGCTGAGCCAGGACGCGGCCGCGGAGGACACGCATTTCCTCGGCAAGTTCCTTGGCGTGCGCGATCTTTCGATCCGCGGTGTTGGTCGCCGAGGTGATGAGGCGGTTGGCCTCGTCGGTGGCGTCCTTGATGCGCTGGGCGGCCTCGGCGCGGGAGGTGGCTTCCAGCTCCTCCATGGCGCGGGTCAGCTTGGTGCGCCGCTCCGCCATGGTGACCTCGAAGTCCTGCTGCGTCGCCTTGCGCTTGGCGTCGGACTCCTTGGTGAGGCGGTCGGCCTCGGCGTTGGCGGCTTCGACGATCTTGGCGGACTCGGAGCGGGCGTTGGCGAGAGTCTGCTCGAATTCGATTTCGAGAGCTTCGCGCTTCTCCTTGGTCTCGGAGAGGAGCGATTCGTACTTCCCACGCATTTCGGTGGCCTGCTGCTCGGCGATCGAGATCATCTCGGCGGCCTCGGCCTGAGCCTGGGCGCGGACCTCGGAGGCCTCGTCGGAGGCCAGGCGCAGCATGCGGGAGATGCGATCGGACATGCCTTCGGCGGTCGTCGGCGGCACCGAGAGCCGGTCGACTTCCTTACGGAGCTCGTCGATCTCGTCCCGGGCATCCTCGAGCTGGGCCGCCAGGTTGCGGGCCTGGGCTGCGGCCGCATCGCGGTCGGTGGCGGTGACCCTTAGCTCGGCATCGAAACGGTCGAAGTAGTTACGCACCTCGTCACGGTCATAGCCCTTCCGCACAACGGTAAAGGGCAGCGCGACGAAGCGATTACGATCGGGCTCAGTGGACGACATGCCCCACAAACTACAGCCTGACCGCCGGTGATGGTGAGTCGACCGCAAATGTTGTTACGCCCTCTTTAGGAGGGCGGAACCCGGTACTAGTGAGTAGTTTTCGCGGCCGGTTCGACGAGTTCGACCAGCACACCGCCAGCATCCTTGGGGTGGATGAAATTGATGCGGGAACCAGCGGTTCCACCACGCGGCTTTGCGTACAGCAAACGCAAGCCCCGTTCACGAAGTTGCTCGGAAACCGCCTCGACATCGGTGACCCGGTAGGCGAGCTGCTGCAGGCCAGGCCCGTTTCGGTCGATGAACTTGGCGATGGTGGACTCCTCGTTGAGCGGAGCCAGCAACTGAAGAGCGACCGAGCCCTCGGGTGTGCCGGGGACCGACAGCATGGCCTCGTGGACGCCCTGGGACTCGTTGATCTCGCGGTGGGTCTCCACCATGCCCAGATTGTCGCGGTACCAGGCGACGGCGGCATCGAGGTCCGGCACGGCGATGCCCACGTGATCGACGGCGGTGATGTATTCCGACGGGATGAATTCGGTGTTCTCGGTAGTGCTCACATCTGGAACGGTAGCGCGCACCCGCATACCCCCGCCGAAGTGCATGGAGTTACCGTGGAGTACGGCTCCGATGGTTGGCGGAGCCGTGACAACACACAGTAAGTGAGGCCCCCATCGTGACAACCTCCGTGATCGTCTCCGGCGCTCGTACCCCGGTCGGCCGGCTGCTCGGATCGCTGAAGGACTTCAGCGGCTCGGATCTGGGCGGCATCGCCATCAAGGCGGCGCTGGAGAAGGGCGGGGTCGCGCCCGAGCAGGTCGACTACGTGATCATGGGTCAGGTGCTCACCGCGGGCGCGGGCCAGATCCCGGCCCGTCAGGCCGCGGTCGCCGCGGGGATTCCGATGGACGTCCCGGCGCTCACCATCAACAAGGTGTGCCTGTCCGGTATCAACGCAATTGCCATGGCGGATCAGCTGATTCGCGCCGGCGAGTACGAGATCGTGGTGGCCGGCGGCCAGGAGTCCATGACCAACGCCCCGCACCTGCTCGAGAAGAGCCGTGAGGGCTTCAAGTACGGCGACGTGAACCTGCGCGACAGCATGGCCTACGACGGTCTGTAC
This sequence comes from Nocardia tengchongensis, assembly GCF_018362975.1. Classification (NCBI taxonomy): domain Bacteria; kingdom Bacillati; phylum Actinomycetota; class Actinomycetes; order Mycobacteriales; family Nocardiaceae; genus Nocardia; species Nocardia tengchongensis. The sequence continues at coordinate 8,001,358 of NZ_CP074371.1, read as the reverse complement.
GACATCTTCACCGACCAGGCGATGGGCGCGCTCACCGAGCAGCGCAACGACGCCGACCAGATCAGCCGCGAGGAGCAGGACGCGTTCGCCGCCGCCTCGCACCAAAAGGCCGCGACGGCCTGGAAGAACGGCCTGTTCGCCGACGAGGTCGCCCCGGTGTCGATCCCGCAGCGCAAGGGCGACCCGATCGTGTTCGCCGAGGACGAGGGCATCCGCGCCGACACCACGGTGGAGTCGCTGGGCAAGCTGCGTCCGGCCTTCCGCAAGGACGGCAGCATCACCGCCGGTTCGGCCTCCCAGATCTCCGACGGCGCGGCCGCCGTGATCGTCATGTCCAAGGCGAAGGCCGAGGCGCTGGGTCTGTCCTGGATCGCCGAGATCGGCGCGGCCGGCGTCGTCGCCGGCCCCGACTCCACCCTGCAGGACCAGCCCGCCAACGCGATCGCGAAAGCCTGTGCCAAGGAAGGCATTTCGCCCGCCGAGCTGGACCTGGTCGAGATCAACGAGGCGTTCGCCGCGGTCGGCATCGCGTCCACCCGCAAGCTGGGCATCGACCCGGAGAAGGTGAACGTCAACGGTGGCGCCATCTCCATCGGCCACCCGCTGGGCATGTCCGGCGCCCGCATCGTGCTGCACCTGGCCAATGAGCTGAAGCGTCGCGGCGGCGGTACCGGCGCGGCCGCCCTGTGCGGCGGTGGCGGTCAGGGTGACGCCCTGATCATCCGCGTCAAGTAATTCAGTGAGTAGAGAACGGCCCCGGCTCCCGAGCCGGGGCCGTTCTCGTCGGCGGGGTGTTCCACTACCAGGAATCCGGCGCGGCCGTCCCGGATGTGACCAGCTCCACTACAGGGTGTCGTAGTCGTCGGGCAGAATGGGTGGCATGGGTGATCTGTTCGACCTGTCCACGGTCGCGAAGCGTGTGCGTTTCTTCGGCCTGCTCGAGGTGCCGTCCTGGGTGCTGCTGTTCATCGGCTCGGCCCTGAAGCGCGCCGACGCGCTGGGCATCGCCGATCAGCCGATCAAGTGGCCGGTGATGGTGTTCGGCATGCTGCACGGTGTCGTGTTCCTGGCCTACGCCATCAACTGCCTGCTGGCCTCGCGTGAGTTCGAATGGCCCGGCAAGACCACGCTTCTCGCGCTGGCGTCGTCGGTGGTGCCGTTCACGTCCGTGTTCTTCGAGCGTTGGGCGATCTCCTCCGGTCAGCTGGGCGAACTGAGCGGAGCCGCGGCACCCGCCGCCGCCCGTTCGTGACAAACTGGATGTCGTGACTCGACCTGCACGCCGTCCCTCAGCCGCCGCAGCCGCCGCCATGTCGGGCGCGGTGGACCTGTCCGCTCTCAAGCAGCCGGCCGCCGCCGCGGCGGATGTCCCGGGTGACCACGCCGTCACCGAGACCAATTTCGAGGATCGAGTGCTGCGGCGCTCCACCCAGGTGCCGGTGGTGGTGGCGCTGTACTCGCAGCGCAGCCCGGGCAGCATCGAGCTGGTGAAGCTGCTCGAGCAGCTGGTCACCCGCAGCGGTGGCGACTGGGATCTGGCCACCGTGGAGGCCGAGGCGAACATGCGCATCGCGCAGGCCTTCGGTGTCCAGGGCATTCCGACCGTGGTCGCGGTGGCCGCGGGTCAGCCGCTGGCCGACTTCACCGGCAATCAGCCCGAGGAGCAGGTCACCCAGTGGCTGGCCGCCGTGGTGGACGCCGTGCGCGGCAAGCTGCCCGGTGTCGGCGAGGGCGAGGCCGCCGAGCCCGAGGTCCCCGAGGATCCCCGTTTCGTCGCGGCCGAAGAGGCTTTGGAGCGCGGCGAATTCGACGCCGCGATCGCCGTCTACCAGGACATCCTGGCCGCCGAGCCGAACAACGCCGAGGCCAAGGCCGCGCTGCGGCAGGTCCAATTCCTTTCCCGCGTGCAGGATCTCGACCCGGCCGCGCTGGCCAAGGCCGACGCCGACCCGGCCGACCTGGACGCCGCGATCGCCGCCGCCGATCTCGAGATGTTCAACCAGCAGCCCGAGGCCGCCTTCGACCGCCTGATCGCCCAGGTCAAGCGGACCGCGGGCGATGATCGCACCCGGGTCCGCACCCACCTGCTGGAGCTGTTCGAGCTCTTCGACCCGGCCGAGCCGCTGGTCGTCGCCTCCCGCCGCAAGCTGGCCGCCGCGCTGTACTGACCTCAGATCCTGGGGAGCGAGGCGAGGGCGGCATCGATTCGGGGCTGGGACAGCTCGAAGTCGGGGATGTCGCCCGCCAGGTAGCGCTCGTAGGCGGTCATGTCGAAGTGCCCGTGTCCGCACAGTGCGGTGAGCAGCACCTTCTCCTCGCCGGAGGCGGTGCAGCGGTTGGCTTCCTCGATGACCGCTGCCAGCGCGTGCGACGGTTCGGGGGCGGGGAGAATACCCTCGGCCTTCGCGAAAGTGACCGCCGCGGCGAAGCATTCGCGCTGTTGTTTGGCCACCGCCTCGAACAGCCCGAGCTCGTACATGTGCGACAGCAGCGGTGACATGCCGTGGTAGCGCAGCCCGCCCGCGTGCACGGGGTCGGGGATGAAGTCGTGGCCGAGCGTGTGCATCTTCATCAGCGGGGTGAAGCCCGCGGTGTCGCCGAAGTCGTAGGCGTAGATGCCGCGGGTGAACGACGGGCAGGCGGCCGGTTCGACGGCGCGGATGACGGGATCGCCTCGGCCCGCGAGCTTTTCACGCAGGAACGGCAGGAACAGGCCCGCGAAGTTGGAGCCGCCGCCGGTGCAGCCGATGATCACGTCCGGGGGCCGCTCGCCCGCCGCGGCGAACTGTTTCAACGCCTCCTCGCCGATCACGGTCTGGTGCAGCAGCACGTGATTGAGCACGCTGCCCAGCGCGTAGCGGGTGAACGGATCGGCTGCGGCCACCTCCACCGCCTCACTGATGGCGATGCCCAGGCTGCCGGGGGAATCCGGGTGGTCGGCAAGGATTTTCGCGCCCGCCGCGGTGATGGGGGAGGGGCTGGCGTGCACGGTCGCGCCCCAGATGCGCATGAGGGTGCGCCGGTGCGGCTTCTGGTCGTAGGAGGCGCGGACCATCCACACCTCGCAGTCGATGCCGTACTGGGCGCAGGCGAAGGCGAGCGCGCTGCCCCACTGGCCGGCGCCGGTCTCGGTGGTCAGTCGTCGGGTGCCTTCGGCGGCGTTGTAGAATGCCTGTGGCACAGCGGTATTCGGCTTGTGTGAGCCCGCGGGCGAGACGCCCTCGTACTTGTAATAGATGCGCGCCGGGGTGCCGAGCGCCTTCTCCAGGCGTCGCGCCCGGAACAGCGGGGTCGGCCGCCAGAGCCGGTACACGTCGATGACCTCGTCGGGGATGTCGAGGTAGCGGTCGCCGCTGACCTCCTGCCGGATGAGTTCCATCGGGAACAGCGGGGCCAGGTCCTCGGGTCCGACCGGCTGTCCGGTGCCGGGATGCAGCGGGGGCGGTGGGGGCTCGGGCAGGTCCGGGATGACGTTGTACCAACGCCTCGGGATCTCCGATTCGTCCAGTGTGATCTTGGTGCGCTCGTCCACGGGGCCCTCCCCGGCTTGAAACGACTGTCTGTCCAGGGTGCTCCCGAAGCGAACCTGTTGGTGTGGAATTCGCCGGAATTTCCCTGTCGCCGGCCGAAGGAAATTAGTAAGCTGTTGCGTATGATAAGCACCTACGAAGAATTACTGGCCTCGGGAACCGAACTGCTCGCACTCGACGCCCGCGCGGTGCGGACGAGCATCGACGTGGTGGCGGGCCTGACCCCGGCGGACCTGGACGCGCCCAGCCCGTGCGCGGGCTGGACACTGCGAGATCTGCTGGAGCACATGATCGTTCAGCACTATGGCTTCGCGGCGGCGGCCCGCGGGGAGGATGATCGGTCGCTGTGGAAGCCGCAGCCGCTGGGGGAGGATCCCGTCGGTGAATACCGGGCGGCCGCCGAGCATGTGCTGGCAACTTTCGCCGAGCCGGGCGTGCTGGAACGGCAGTTCCCGCTGCCGGAGATCCGCGACGGCATCGTGATCCCGGGGTCGCTGGCGGTCAGCTTCCATTTCATCGACTACGTCGTGCACGCCTGGGACGTGGCGCGCGCACTCGGGACGACCGTCGCGTTCGACGATGACGTGCTCGCCGCCGCGTGGCCGGTGGCCGAGGCGGTCCCGCGCGGCCCGGCCCGAGAGCGGCCGGGCTCGTCGTTCGCCCCCGAACTGGCGGTGGCGCAGACCCCGGGACTGGATCGGATTCTGGCCGTACTCGGCAGGTCCCCGCGCTGGCCCGAGTAGCGGTCAGTCGCTCGGCGCGGCGGACAGCCAGACGGCGCTGTGCGGTGCCAGCGTCAGGGTCGCCGAGACCGGCCGCCCGTGCCAGGGCTGGGGCTCGGCCGGGATCGCGCCGGTCGTGCCCGCGCCGCTGCCGCCGTAGGCGACGGCGTCGGTATTGAGCACCTCGTACCACGAAACCTGTTCGGACTCGGGCAGCCCGACGCGGTACCCGGTGAGGTGCTGGCCGGAGAAGTTGTACACGCAGGCCAGGATGGCGCCGTCGGCGCCGTACCGCAGGAACGACAGCACATTGTTGTCGCGGTCGTCGGCGTCGATCCAGGCGTAGCCGCCCGGCGAGGTGTCCTGGCTCCACAGCGCCGGCTGTGCGGCGTAGAGCCGGTTGAGGTCGCCGACCAGGGTTTGGATGCCGCGGTGCAGCGGGTTCTCCAGCTCGTGCCAGTCCAGTCCGCGATCGTGGTCCCATTCCCGGAACTGGCCGAAGTCCTGGCCCATGAACAGCAGCTGCTTGCCCGGATGCGCCCACATGTAGGCCAGTAGCGCGCGCACCCCGCCCGCCTTGGCGTAGTCGTCGCCGGGCATGCGGGTCCACAGTGTCCCCTTGCCGTGCACGACCTCGTCGTGGCTGATCGGGAGCAGATAGTTCTCGCTCCAGGCGTAGGTGAGCGAGAAGGTGACCTCGTTGTGGTGCCAGCTGCGGTGCACCGGATCGCGGGCCAGGTAGCCGAGGGTGTCGTGCATCCAGCCCATGTTCCATTTCATGGTGAACCCGAGTCCGCCGACCTCGGTGGCGCGGGTGACGCCGGGCCAGGTGGTGGATTCCTCGGCGATGGTCAGCACGCCCGGGTGATGTTTGTGGACGGTCGCGTTCATCTCCTGCAGGAAGGCGACCGCCTCCAGGTTCTCGCGGCCGCCGTGGATGTTGGGCTCCCAGTCCGGGCGCGAATAGTCCAGGTAGAGCATGGAGGCGACGGCGTCCACGCGCAGGCCGTCGAGGTGGAACTCCTCGATCCAGTAGAGCGCGTTGGCGACCAGGAAGTTGCGGACCTCGTGGCGGCCGAAGTTGAAAACGTAGGTGCCCCAGTCGAGTTGCTCGCCGCGGCGCGGGTCGGAGTGCTCGTAGAGGGCGGTGCCGTCGAATCTGGCCAGCGCCCATTCGTCGCGGGGGAAGTGCGCGGGCACCCAGTCCAGGATCACGCCGATGCCCTTGCGGTGCAGGTGATCCACGAGATAGCGGAAGTCGTCGGGGGAGCCGAAGCGCGCGGTGGGCGCGAAGTAGGAGGTGACCTGGTAGCCCCAGGAGCCGCCGAAGGGATGCTCGGCCACCGGTAGCAGCTCCACGTGCGTGAAGCCTTGGGTGAGCACGTATTCGGCGAGTTGTTCGGCAATCTCGCGGTAGCCGAGCCCGGGCCGCCAGGAACCGAGGTGCACCTCGTAGATGCTGACCGGTGCGCGCAGCGGATCGGTGCGGGTACGTTTCCGCAGCCATTCCCCATCACTCCAGGTGAATTCGCTCTCGGTGATGACCGAGGCGGTCGCGGGCGGCGTCTCGGTGGCGTAGGCCATGGGGTCTGCGTGGTCGACGACCCGCCCGTCCGCCCCATGCACGCGGTACTTGTACAGCGCTCCCGGGCCGATGCCGGGCAGAAATAGTTCCCACACCCCGGAATCGCCGAGTTTGCGCATGGGCGCGGTCTTTCCGGTCCAGCCGTCGAAGTCCCCGATGACGGCGACGCCGCGCGCGTTGGGGGCCCACACCGCGAAGGCGGTGCCGGTCACCTCGCCGTCGAGGCTGGGGTAGCGCTTCGGGTGCGCGCCGAGCACCTCCCACAGCCGTTCGTGCCGGCCCTCTCCGAGCAGGTGCAGGTCGACGTCGCCGAGGGTGGGCAGGAAGCGGTACCCGTCCGCGTCCACGACGGTGCGCCCGCCCGGGTACGAGCTGACGATGCGGTAGTCCCACAGCTCCGCGAACGGCAGGACCGCCTCGAACACGCCGTGATCACGATGTGTCAGTGGATGATCCACACCGTCGACGCGGGCCGCGACGGCGTCGGCGTGCGGCCGCAGCACCCGCACGATCGTTCCGTCGGCATGCGGGTGCGCGCCCAGCACGGTGTGCGGATCGGGGTGCGTGCCCGCCGCGAGCAGCAGGAGGTCACGCCGATTCATCGGAACGATCTGCGATAGGCGAGTTCGGTGCGCGCGGCGGCGGGCACCGGCGGCAGGGTGAGGATGTGGGCGGCCGCGCGGTTCGGGTCCAGGCGCACGTAATTGCTCTGGCCCCAGTGGTATTCCTCGCCGGTGACGTCGTCGGTGACGAGCGGCCGGTCGTGCCATTCGCGGCCGATGGCGGGCAGGTCGAGCGACACCATGCCGTGCTCGGCGCCGAACGGGTTCAGGTTCACCACGACCAGGACGGCGTCACCGGTGGTCGGGTCCATTTTCGAGAAGGCCAGCAGCGCATCGTTGTCCACGTGGTGGAAGTGGATGCAGCGCACCTGCCGCAGCGCCGGATGCGCGCGCCGGATCTCGTTGAGCCGGGTCAGCCACGGCTCCAGGGATTCGCCGCGCGCGGCCGCCCCGGCGAAATCGCGGGGGCGCAGCTGGAATTTCTCGGTGTCCAGGTACTCCTCGCTGCCGGGCCGCAGCGCCTGGTGCTCGTACAGTTCGAAGCCGGAGTACACGCCCCAGGTCGCGCCGAGCGTCGCGGCCAGCACCGCGCGGATCGCGAACATGCCCGGCCCGCCGTATTGCAGGCTCTCGTGCAGGATGTCCGGGGTGTTGACGAACAGGTTGGCGCGCGCCTCGTCGGCCTTGGCGGCCAGTTCGCGGCCGAACTCCTCCAGCTCGTGTTTGTGGGTGCGCCAGGTGAAATAGGTGTAGGACTGGCTGAATCCGCGCCGGGCCAGACCGTACATGCGAGCCGGGCGGGTGAACGCCTCGGACAGGAAGATGATCTCCGGGTGCTTGCGGTGCACGGCGGCGATCAGCCATTCCCAGAAGTCGGCGGGCTTGGTGTGCGGATTGTCGACCCGGAAGATGGTGACGCCCAGCGTGATCCAGTGCCGCACCACCCGCAGCACCTCGGCGTAGAGCCCGTCGGGGTCGTTATCGAAATTGAGCGGGTAGATGTCCTGGTACTTCTTCGGCGGATTCTCCGCGTAGGCGATGGTGCCGTCGGGCAGCGTGATGAACCATTCCGGGTGCGCCGTCACCCAGGGGTGATCGGGGGCGCACTGCAACGCCAGGTCCAGCGCCACCTCCAGGCCCAATTCCCTTGCGGCGGTCACGAAGTCGAGGAAGTCGGCTTCGGTGCCGAGCTGCGGGTGGATGGCGTCGTGGCCGCCCTCGTCGGAGCCGATCGCCCACGGTGAGCCCACATCCTCGGGCCCGGCGGTCAGGGAGTTGTTGGGCCCCTTGCGATTCACCTTGCCGATCGGGTGGATCGGCGGCAGGTACACCACGTCGAAGCCCATGGCCGCGATGCGCGGCAGGTCGGCGGCGGCGGTGGCGAAGGTGCCGTGCACGGGGTTGCCCGCGGCGTCCCGGCCGCCTGTCGAGCGTGGGAAGAATTCGTACCAGGACCCGTACAGCGCGCGCTGCCGATCCACCTGCACGGTGTGCAGCGGTCCGTTGGTCACGAACTCCCGCAACGGGTTCGCCCGCAGGATCTCGCCCACCTCGGCGCTGAACGCGGGCGCCACTCGGGCGGGCAGCTGGGCGTCGCTGCGCAGGGCGGCGGCCGCCGCGCGCAGTACCTGCCACTGTTGTTTGGGCACCGCCAGCGCGGCCCGGTCCAGCAGGCGCGCCCCGAGTTCGAGGTCGTTGGCCAGGTCGACGGCGCTCTGCCCGACCGCCAGTTTGGCTTCGACCCCGGAGCGCCAGGTGGCGATCGGATCGCTCCAGCCCTCGATGCGGAAGGTCCAGCGCCCCGGCGTGCCGGGGGTGAAGACCGCGTTGAACACGTCCGGCTCGTACTCCGGACTCATGCGAATGCGTTGCGTGCGTGCCGTATCCGGGCCGGTCACGGCGAGGGTGGCGGCCACCGCCTCGTGTCCCTCGCGCCACACCACGGCGCGGACCGGGACGACCTCGCCGACCACGGCCTTCGACGGCCGGCCGCCGGGTATCGCGGGGGCGGTGTCATCGATGGCGATGCGGCCGGTCACGCCTTCGAACTTACCGGAGGGACTACTGCTGGCCCGGCTTGAGGAGCAGGAACAGGCCGTGCGCCTCGGCACACAGCCGGTCGCCGTCGTGCAGGGTGGCGCGCACGAACACCTTGCGACCCTCCTGCCGCTCCACCCAGCCGTGCACCTGCAGCTCGGTGTTGAGCGGCGTGATGGACCGGTAGTCGACGTGCAGGAAGGCGGTGCGGGTGACCGCCCGGGTGTTGAGCGCCACGGTCATGCCGAGCAGGTCGTCGAAGCCCAGAGCGATGTGGCCGCCGTGCGCGGCGCTGTTGCCGCCCAGGTGGAAGGTGCGGAAGGTGATCCGTGCCCGCACGCCCTCCGCGCTCGCGGCGTCGATCAGGAACGGCGGCAGGGTGATATTGCCGCGCGCGGGCAGGTCGTTGCGGTGCCAGGCGGGCGCATCCCACTCGTCGCCGACCGCGGAGTCGAGCTTGGCGTTGAGCTCCTTCAGCGTGGCGATGGCCTCCAGCGCGACCTCGTCGGTGGGGGAGGCCAGCCGGACCCGGTCCATGAGACCGCGCACCTGCTCGATGAACTCCCCGTAGTGCGGCCCGCCCCGGCTCGCGTCGCGGCCGAGAGTCTGAATCGGCCGGAACCCGCCCTCATGGTGCTCCTCGGGGGCCAGTGCTTCGACCTGCTGCTCGCTCATGGTGAAACACGTTATCGGTTGCTTACCGGATGCTCCCGCCGGGGCACCGGTGACCAGCATCTCGATGACCTCGAAGGTTCGCGGCCGTCTCGATTCTGGACTGAGCGGAGCGGAGGAGCGAAGCGGAGCAGCGGAGGGAGGGAAGAATCGAGACCTCGGGGCCGCGAACCCGCCCGGAGCGAAGCGCAGGGCAGAATAAGCACCGTGAAGGCATTGCGTCGATTCACCGTTCGCGCCCATTTGCCCGAGCGGCTGTCAGCTTTGACCGAGTTGGCGACCAATCTGCGCTGGTCCTGGCATGGGCCCACGCAGGATGTGTTCGCCGAGCTGGATCCCCGCCTGTGGGTGGAGGTCGGGAACGATCCGGTGCGGATGCTGGGCGAGGTGCCCGCCGCGCGGCTCGACGAGCTGGCGAGTGACGAGGCTTACACCCGGCGCGTGGACGCGGCCGCCGCGGACCTGCGCGACTACCTGGCCCGCCCCAGCTGGTTCCAGAAGCAGCAGCGCGGTCCGCGCGGGATCGCCTACTTCTCCATGGAGTTCGGCGTCACCGAGGTGCTGCCCAACTATTCGGGCGGGCTCGGGATCCTGGCGGGCGACCACCTCAAGGCCGCCTCCGATCTGGGCCTGCCCCTCGTCGGCGTCGGATTGCTGTACCGCTCCGGCTATTTCCGGCAGTCGCTGACCGCCGACGGCTGGCAGGCCGAGCACTACCCGGCACTGGACCCGATGGGCCTGCCGCTGCGGCTGCTCACCGACGGCGACTGGGGCGCGCCGGTGCTCATCCACGTGGCCATGCCCGAGGGCCGGGTGCTGCGCGCCCGGGTGTGGATCGCCCAGGTGGGACGGATTCCGCTGCTGCTCTTGGACTCCGACATCGCCGAGAACGATCCCGAACTGCGCGCGGTCACCGACCGGCTCTACGGCGGCGACCAGGACCACCGCATCAAGCAGGAGATCCTGGCCGGGATCGGCGGGGTGCGCGCGGTGCGCGCCTACACCCGCGCCAACGGGCTGCCCGACCCCGACGTCTTCCACATGAACGAGGGCCACGCCGGTTTCCTCGGCATCGAGCGCATCCGTGAATTCATGGTCACCGGAATGGATTTCGACACCGCGCTGACCGCGGTCCGGGCCGGCACCGTGTTCACCACCCACACCCCGGTCCCCGCCGGCATCGACCGGTTCGCGAGCGCGCTGGTGCGCCGCTACTTCGGCGGCGCGCACGGCGAACGGGAATCCCCGGTGCTGCCCGGTGTTTCGGTGGACCGCATTCTGGCGATGGGCCGCGAAGCCGATCCGTCGGTGTTCAACATGGCTCACCTGGGGTTGCGACTCGCCCAGCGCGCCAACGGCGTGTCGAAATTGCACGGTGAGGTCAGCCGCGCCATGTTCGCGCCGCTGTGGCCGGGCTTCGACACCGCCGAGGTGCCGATCGGCTCCATCACCAACGGCGTGCACGCCCCCACCTGGGCCGCGCGCGAATGGATCGACAAGGCCCGCGAGCTGATCGGCGACGAACTCGTCGAGGAGGCCCGCGGCTGGGAACGCCTCTGCGATGTGGACCTGCGGGAACTGTGGTCCACCCGGAACACGCTGCGCGGCGTCCTGGTCGACGAGGTGCGCCGCCGGTTGCGGGCCTCCTGGCTGGAGCGCGGCGCGGCCAATGCCGAACTCGGCTGGATCGACGAGGCTTTCGACCCGCGCGTGCTGACGGTCGGCTTCGCCCGCCGCGTCCCCACCTATAAGCGCCTCACCCTGATGCTGCGCGACCCGGACCGCCTGCGTGCCATGCTGCTCGACCCCGAGCGTCCGGTGCAGCTGGTGGTGGCCGGCAAGTCCCATCCCGCGGACGAGGGCGGCAAGGCCCTCATCCAGCAGATCGTCCGGTTCGCCGACGATCCGGCCGTGCGTCACCGCATCGTCTTCCTGCCCGACTACGACATCTCCATGGCCCGCTACCTGTACTGGGGCTGCGACGTCTGGCTCAACAACCCGCTGCGCCCGCTCGAGGCGTGCGGCACCTCCGGCATGAAGTCCGCCCTCAACGGCGGCCTCAACCTGTCCATCAAGGACGGCTGGTGGGATGAGATGTGCGACGGCGAGAACGGCTGGTCCATCCCCACCGCCGACGGCGTCCGCGACGAGCACCGCCGCGACGACCTGGAGGCGTCGGCGCTCTACGAACTGCTGGAACGCGCGGTGCTGCCGCGCTTCTACGACCGCGACCACGACGACCTGCCGGTGCGCTGGATGGAGATGGTCCGCCACACCCTGCGGACCCTGGGCCCGAAGGTGCTGGCCTCCCGCATGGTCCGCGACTACGCCGTCGACTACTATGCGCCCGCCGCCGCGGCCTTCGGCGCGGTGTCGGCCGACGACTTCAAGGGCGCCCAGGATCTGTCGCTGTACCGTCGCCGCGTCGAATCCGCCTGGCCCACCGTGAAAGTCCTGCAGGTGGACAGCGGCGGCCTGGCGGACATCCCGGTGATCGGCGCGGAACTGGACCTGCGGGCCCGCATCGACCTCGGCGGCCTGGCGCCCGCGGACGTGAGCGTGCAGGCGGTGCTGGGCAAGGTCTCGCCGACCGACGACCTCACCGACGTCCACACCTTCACCATGCGGCATGACGGAAACGACGCCGGTGCGGACGTTTTCACCATCCGCACGCCGGTGCCGATCTCGGGCGCGGTCGGCTACACCATCCGCATCCTGCCGCACCATCCGCTGCTGGCCTCCGACGCGGAACTGGGTTTGATCGCCACACCCAGCCCGTGACGCCGGTGATCAGGCGGGCGCGATCAGCGTCCGCTTGAGGATCTTCCCGGTCTGGTTGCGCAGCAACGCCTCCAGGAAGGTGACGTCGCGCGGCACCGAGAAGCGGCTGACCCGGTGCCGGATGTAGTTGCGGACCATGTCGGAGTCCAGGCCCGAACCGGGCCGCCGCACCACGAAAGCCGCCAGCCGCTGGCCGAATTCGTGGTCGGGCACGCCCACCACCGCCACCTCGCTCACCTGCGGCAGGTGCGAGAGCGCCTCCTCGACCGCGCGGGGGAAGACGTTCTCGCCGCCGGAGATGATCATCTCGTCGTCGCGCCCGGCCACGAACAGCTTGCCCGAGGCGTCGAGGTAGCCGATATCGCCGGTGTCGAGCATGCCGTCGGCCTCGTCGGGCGGGGTGGCATCGGTGTAGCCGTCGAAGAGCATGTGATTGCCGACGAAGATGCGGCCGGTCGCGCCCACCGGCACCGGCCGCCGATCCGGGCCCAGCACAGCGAGTTTCGTGCCCAGTGGCGGCCGCCCCGCGGTGGTGGGGGACACCCGCAGGTCGGCGGAGTCGGCGATGGACGCCCACGACACCTCGGTGGAGCCGTACACGTTGTAGAGGATCTCGCCGAAGGTCTCGAGGAACCGCAGCACGGTCGCACCGTCCAGCGGGGCGCCGCAGCTGGCCACGATGCGCAGGCTCGACAGGTCGTAGCGGTCGCGAACGTGGCTGGGCAGGTCCAGGATTCGATTCACCATGATCGGCACCACGACCAGCGCGGTCACCTTGTGCTCGGCGATTCGACGCAGGCAGTCCTCGGCGTCGAAATGGTCGCCGAGCAGCACCGTCGCGCGCACGGCGGTGGACATCTGCAACGCCCCCAGCCCCCAGGTGTGGAACAGCGGAGCCGGGATGAACATGGTCTCGTTGGTGCCGAACGGGATTCGCGACAGCAGCGCGGCCACCGTCCCGAAACCCTTGGGGTGCGGCCGCCTCGCACCCTTGGGTGTCCCGCTGGTCCCGGAGGTGAGCACCACCAGCCGGCCCGGCCGCGGCGTCTTGCGCGGCGGATCCTGGCGCATCGCGATCAGGTCCTCGATGGTGGTGCGGCCCGGATCCGGCGGGGCGTCGTCGCTGGTGAAGCGGGCCACGCCGGCGGGCAGATGATGCAGCAGCGGCTCGAACTCGCTGTCGGCGAACACCGCCGCGAGCCGGTGCCGCTGCACGATCTCCTCGATCTGGCACGCGGGCAGGCCGGTATTGAGCAGCACCGCGTCCGCGCCCGACTTCCCGGCCGCCACCATGCACTCGACCATGCCGGTGTGGTTGCGGCACAACAGCCCCACGGAGGTCCCGGGACCGAAACCCAGGGCGGTGAAGGCTCCGGCGAGAGCATTACTGCGCGCGTGCAATTGGTCGAAGGTGCTCGAATACCGGTCGTCCACCACGGCCGCCCGCTGCGGCGAGTGCGCGGCCGCCGCCGCGTAGCCGCCGCCCAGGCTGAACCCCCACTTGGCCAGGCCGCCGATCTGGCGCAGACCGACATCGGGGCGGTAGGTGCGCACCACGCCGGAGCTCACCATCTGCCGGACCACCCCGGCCCCCAGCTTCATTCGCGAATCCTCGGCATTGACGATCAGCGCGGTCGGCGCGCCCTGGATCAGGTCGGCGACCCGTCTCAGCCCGTCCAGCGTCCAGGCCACCACCGCCGAATTGGGCAGCCGCGTCAGCAGCGGATGCACCGGGCGGCCTTGAAGTAGGTGACGTATATGCGGGTGTGCTCGGTGTCGCCGTGCAGCCGCACCGTCGCGAAGCTGCCGTGTTCGGGGCAGTGGCAGCTCGAATCCCTCACCCGGGCGGGTGATGTGCAGCTGGACGCGGACCACCCGGGTTTCGACGCCATTGCCGCCGACTCGCATATTCAGCGTGGGGTGCGCATCGACGGTGTCGAGCGGCTCGCACTGACCGATTCCGGGAAATAGCCGGGGGTAGGTCTGTGGCTCGATCAGGACGTCCCAGATTGCTTGGCGGTCGATCGCGAAGTCCGCGACCGCGTCGATGACATCGGTTACCACTGGCGTACAACTTCTGCCTGGCCGGTTCCCCTGATCAACCCCGGCGGATTACGTATTTGTAACGTCCCAGACAATGGGGTCAAGGTTCTCTAATTACCGGCCGGTAATTAGTTTATTTGCGGATCAATTGCGCTGGTGACGACCGGAAACCAACGCTCTGGCAGGTGGGATTGCCCACAATTCGCCGGGGTGGTGAGGGAACCGGCCCGTCGGACCAACTAGCGTGACGGCCAGCCTCTGTCCTCCGGCCGACTGGAGATCCCCACCTATGAGCACCGACGTCCTCACGCGCACCAAGGGACGCGTCGACCGGTACTTCGGCATCAGCGAACACGGTTCCACCCTCGAGCGCGAGCTGATGGCCGGCACCGTCACCTTCCTGGCCATGTCCTATGTGCTCGCGGTCAACCCGCGCATCCTCGTGATGGACCCGGCGGCGATCTGCACGACAAGGGCATGCCCGTCCAGGCCGTCTTCACCGCCACCGCCGTGGCCGCCATCTTCGGCACCCTGGTCATGGGCCTGTGGGCCAAGTATCCGGTCGCGCTCGCGCCGGGCATGGGCCTCAACGCCTTCTTCGCCTACACCGTCGTGCTGCACATGGGCATCCCGTGGCAGGAGGCCCTGTCGGGCACCTTCCTGTCCGGCGTCATCTTCTTCGTCCTGGCCGTGACCAAGGTGCGCGAGAAGATCATCGAAGCCATCCCCATGCAGATGAAACTCGCGGTCGGCGCGGGCATCGGCATGTTCGTGGCGTTCCTGGGCCTCAAGAGCGCGGGGATCGTCACCTCCGATCCGAACACCTTCGTGCACCTGGGCAACTTCCACCACGGCACCACCCTGCTGGCGCTGTTCGGCCTGGTCGCGACGGTCGTCTTCCTGGTGCTCGGCTGGCACGGCGCGGTGCTCTACGGCATCCTCGCCACCACCGTGCTCGGCATGGTGACCGGCCTGGTGAAGCTGCCGGACTCGGTGGCCGCGCTGCCGCACGGACTGGACCAGACCTTCGGGCAGGCCATCATCCACCTGCCGGGTGCGTTCACCGGGCAGATGGTGGTGGTCGTGCTGACCATGTTGTTCGTCGACTTCTTCGACGCCTCCGGCACTTTGATCGGCGTCGCCAACCAGGCCGGGCTGCTCGGCAAGGACGGCAAGCTGGAACGCGCCGGGCAGGCGCTGGCCGCCGACTCGGTCGGCACCGCCGCGGGCGCGGTGATCGGCACCTCGAGCACCACCGCCTACGTCGAATCCACCGCGGGCGTCTCGGCGGGCGGTCGCACCGGCCTGACCGCGGTCGCCACCGCCGGCTGGTTCCTGATCGCGCTGTTCTTCTTCCCGATCTTCGCCGTGTTCGCCGACGTCTCGGCGGTGACCGCGCCGGCGCTGATCGTGGTCGGCGTGCTGATGGCCCGGGCGCTGGGCGAGATCGAGTGGAACAAGCTGGAATACGCGGTGCCCGCCTTCATCACGGTGATCATCATGCCGCTGACCTACTCCATCGCCAACGGCATCGCCATGGGCCTGCTGTTCTATCCGATCGTCATGATCGCGAAACGGCGTGCGCGCGAGGTGCATCCGATCATGTGGGTGCTGATGGCGGTGTTCCTCTACTACTTCTGGTTCCTGGCCGAGTAGGGAAGGCGAACTCTCGGGCGAGCCGAGTGTCGGGCGCGAGGCGGAATAGCCTCGCGCCCGCTCTCGTTGGGGACCTGCTGTAGGCTCCAAAACGGACCATGGTCCGGATAGCTTGCCGGAGTAACGTAGAGAACCGAAAGACGAGGACCCGCCATGACCGCAACCGTGAACGCCACCACCTCCAAGGCCCCGACCGGCACCGATATCGGCCTCGCCATCGTGCGGGTGAGCGTCGGCGGCCTGCTGGCCGTGCACGGCAGTCAGAAGCTGTTCGGCTGGTTCAACGGCTACGGCCTGGACGCCACCGCGGGCGCGTTCGCGCACATGGGCTACGACCCGGGCAAGTTCTTCGCCACCCTGGCCGGGCTGAGCGAGGTGGTCGGCGGTCTGCTGCTGGCGCTGGGCCTGCTCACGCCACTGGCCGCCGCCATCGTGCTCGGCACCATGATCAATGCGGTGAACGTCGCCCGGAGCGGCGGCTTCGCGATGTGGGAGCTGCCCGCGGTCTACGCGCTCGTGGCGGTCGCCTTCGCGTTCGCGGGGCCGGGTCGCCTCTCGCTCGACGCGGGCCGTCCGTGGCAGCGTCAGGGGCTGGCCTGGAGTGCCGGCGCGATCGCGCTGGGCGTGGTGGCCGCACTCGTCACCCTCGCGGTGAAGTAGCGACCGGTAAAGGAAGTTTCGGGTCCCCGCGCCGCGTGCAGGGCTTGGCGCGGGGACTATGACACATCCGATGTGGGAATTGGGGGTTCACCGGCGTATCGAAATCCAATTTACTTCTGACCGGAAGTAGGAGCTACTCCTGTGAGCGTTCTCACAGGTCATTTCAATTGTGCGACACTATTTGTCAGTCGTTCGAGAGCTTTTGTCACAACTTGGGGATCGGATGTTTCCCAATACGGTGGTAAAGATGCTCGCAGATAACCGCCATAGCGTGCTGTCGCGAGTCGTGAATCGAGAATTGCGATTACGCCGCGATCGTCCACACTCCGCAGCAGCCGGCCGGTGCCCTGCGCCAGCAGCAGCGCCGCGTGATTGGCCGCGATCGACAGAAAACCATTCCCACCACGCGATTCCACCGCGCGCTGGCGGGCCACCAGCAGCGGGTCGTCCGGCGCGGGAACGGAATGCGGTCCAGGATCACCAGACTCAGCGACGGCCCCGGGACATCCACGCCCTGCCACAGCGAAAGCGTCCCGAAGAGCGAGGTTTCCGGGTCCTCGGCGAATTTCCGGACCAGTGCGCCGGTCGCGTCGTCGCCCTGACACAACACCGGGGTATCGAGGCGCTCGCGCAGAATCTCGGTGGCGGCCTTGGCCGCTCGCATGGACGAGAAAAGTCCGAGGGTCCGACCGCCCGCCGCGCGAATGAGCCGTTCGATCTCGTCCAGATACGACTGCGGTAGTCCGTCCCGGCCCGGCGCGGGCAGATGCTTTGCCACATACAGGATTCCGGCCTTGGCGTGATCGAAGGGCGAACCCACGTCCACCGAATTCCAGCGCAGCGATTTCTCGTCCGACGGGGCCTCGGCGCCATTGGCCAGCGCCGGATCCACGGTGGCCGACGACTGCGGCGGCAGCCCCCAGGTCACCGCCAGATTGTCGAAGGAGCCGCCGATCTGCAGGGTCGCCGAGGCCAGCACCACGGTGGCGGTGCCGAACAGGCGGCTGCGCAGCAGCCCGCCCACCGACAGCGGGGCCATCTGCAGGGTCCGGCGCGCCACCCCGCGGATCTCCTCCGACGACAGCCAGATGACATCGCGGTGCGCGGCCGGATCGGTCTCCTCGAAGGTGGTCAGGACGCGGACCGCCGCGTCGTGCACCTCCTCCACCGCGGCCAGCGCCTGATTGCGGGCCGCCGCCGACTCCGGGTCGGCGGCCTGGCCGCCCTGCGGGGCCAGCGCGGTGCGCGCGTTCCAGGCGGCGTCGCGGATCAGTGCCAGCACCGGGGCCGCGCCGTCGGGCATCCGGTCCCAGCGGCCGGGCTGCAGGTCGTCGAGCAGGCCGTGCCAGGCCTCGGCCGCGCCTTCGAGGCGATCCACCTCCTGCTCGTCGATCAGTTTGGAGCAGCGTTTGGCCGCGGCGCTGATGCCGCCGGTGGACAGTTCCGCGGTGGCCACGCCGGTCACCCGGTCCACCAGTTCGTGCGCCTCGTCGATCACCACCACGTCGTGTTCGGGGAGCACCTGGATGCCGCTGATGGCGTCGATGGCCAGCAGTGCGTGATTGGTGACCACCACGTCGGCCTGCGCGGATTCGGCGCGCGCCTTCTCCGCGAAGCAGTCCTGGCCGAACGCGCACCGCGACTTGCCCACGCATTCGCGCGAACTGACGCTCACCTGCCGCCACGCCCGATCGGTGACGCCCGGGGTCAGTTCGTCCCGGTCGCCGTTCTCGGTATCGGAGACCCAGTCGTTGAGCCGCTGCACCTCGCGGCCGAGCTTGGAGATGGCGAACGCGTCGAACAGCTCCGCCTCCGGCTCCTCCGGAATCGCGCTGTTGATCTTGTTCAGGCACAGATAGTTGTTGCGCCCCTTGAGAATCGCGAACTGCGGCACCCGCCCCAGATCGCTCGCCAGCGCATCGGCCAGCCGCGGCAGATCCCGATCCACCAACTGCCGTTGCAGCGCGATGGTCGCGGTGGACACCACCACGGTCCGTCCGGTCCGCACCGCATGCCGCAGACTCGGCACCAGATACGCGAGCGACTTCCCGGTGCCGGTCCCCGCCTGCACCGCCAAATGCTCACCGGTATCGATGGCATGCGCGACGGCCGCCGCCATCGTCTGCTGCCCCTTACGTTCCTTACCCCCCAACGCCTGCACAGCGGTGGCCAACAGCTTGGGAACGGCAGGCAGTTCAGGCACGGCGACGAGATTACTGGCCCGTGCCGACAACCCTCGCGCAAACCTCGGCGGGCCGCCCGGCAGGACCGATTTCCGCCGACTCCCGACCGGAGTTACTCCAGCGTCCCGGCCAGTTCCACGCCGGACTCGCGCAGTGTCTGCAGGGCGGTGGCCAGGGTGGTGGGGGAGACGGCGGCGGTGAGGCCGAGGAGGACGCGGGTGTCGAAGCCCGCGGCGCGGGCGTCCAGGGCGGTGGCGCGGACGCAGTGGTCGGTGGCGATGCCGCAGACGTCGACGGCGGCGATGCCGCGGTCGCGCAGCCAGGCGGTCAGGGTGGTGGTGCCGTCGGTGGCGGCGCCCTCGAAGCCGGAGTAGGCGGCGGTGTAGGCGCCCTTGGAGAAGATCTCCTGGACCGGCGCGGTGTCGAGGGCGGGGTGGAAGTCCGCGCCCGGGGTGCCGACGCGGCAGTGCGGGGGCCAGGTGTCGACGTAGTCGGGTTGCGCGGAGAAGTGCGCGCCCGGGTCGATGTGGAAGTCGCGGGTGGCGACGATCGCGTCGTAGTCGGAGACGCCCAGGTATTCGGTGATGCGTTCGGCCACGGCCGCGCCGCCGGCCACGGCCAGCGAACCGCCCTCGCAGAAGTCGTTCTGGACGTCGACGACGATCAGGGCTCGGCTCATGGACTGCCTCCCGGGGCCTGGGTGAACCACAGCGGTTCGGGTCTCGTATTGCATTGTGCCGCTCGGTCGTCGGCCGGTCCACGCGGTCCGGGTCGAGTCGGGGAAATCCTATGAGACGCGCTGTTGTCACCGCGGTGCTGCTGTTCTGCTATTTCGTGCTCGCCTCGGTCGGGCTGGGGCTGGTCGATGGCACGGTGCGCGCGCACGGGGTGCTGTATCCGGCGGTGCACTCGGCGCCGTTCGCGGTCGCGGCGGCGGTGGCCATCGCGGTGCTGCTCGACATCCAGCGCAGACGGCGGGTCAGCCCTGGAAGGTCGTCGGAATCGCCGGTTCGCCCGCCGACAGCTTCAGACCCTCCCACGGAAGACTGATCAGGCCCTTCGCCACCAGCTCCCGGCTCTGCGCCAGGGTCGGCTGATCGTCCAGCGCCTTGCCGTCGCGGACCAGCGGGACCTGGAGGTCGCGGACTTCGAAGCGGTCGGACTCGGGGCGGTCCGCGGCAGCCGGGTAGACGATTTCCTCGACCACGGTGCCGGTGCTGCGGGAGAGCCGCACGGCGCTCTTGGTGCCGCCGCGAGACTCCTTGTGGGAGCTGCGTTTCGCCACCGGCACGCCCTCCACCTCGACCAGCTTGTAGACCATGCCCGCGGTCGGCGCGCCGGAGCCGGTGACCAGCGAGGTGCCGACGCCGTACACGTCGACGGGTTCGGCGCGCAGGGAGGCGATGGCGTATTCGTCCAGGTCACCGGACACCACGATGCGGGTGCGGACCGCGCCCAGGGCGTCGAGCTGCTCGCGCACCTGCCGGGCCAGCACGCCCAGGTCACCGGAATCGATGCGCACCCCGCCCAATTCGGGCCCGGCCACCTCGATGGCGGTGGCCACGCCGCGGGTGATGTCGAAGGTGTCGACCAGCAGCGTGGTGCCCACGCCGAGGGCCTCGACCTGGCTGCGGAAGGCCGCCGCCTCGTGCGCGCCGTCGCTGCCGCTGTGCAGCAGGGTGAAGGCGTGTGCGCTGGTGCCGGCGCTGGGCACCCCGAAGCTGCGGGCCGCTTCCAGGTTGGAGGTGGCGTCGAAGCCGGCCAGGTAGGCGGCGCGGGCGCTGGCGGGGGCGGCGAGTTCGTGGGTGCGGCGGGAACCCATTTCGATCATGCGGCGACCGCCGGCGGCGCTCACCATGCGGGCAGCCGCGGCGGCGATGGCGCTGTCGTGGTTGTAGATGGACAGGATGAGGGTTTCCAGCAGGACGCATTCGGCGAAGGTGCCGCGCACGGTGAGGATGGGGGAGCCGGGGAAGTAGAGCTCGCCTTCGCGGTACCCGTCGATCCGGCCGCCGAAGCGGTAGTCGCGCAACCAGTTCAGGGTGCGGTCGTCGAGGAATTTCGCGGCCACCGCGAGTTCGGGCTCGCCGAAACGGAATTCGTTCAGCGCCGCCAGCAAACGCTCGGTCCCCGCGACAACGCCGTATCGGCGACCATTGGGCAACCTGCGGGCGAACGCTTCGAACGTGCACTGCCGCTGTGCCGAATCGTCGGCCAGCGCCGCGGCCAGCATGGTGAGTTCGTACTGGTCGGTCAGCAAGGCCGTACTGGTCAGTCCGTCAGCGATCATCACCCGGCCCACTTTAGAGCGCAGACGCTGCTCAGCGACCATTCGACAGACCCGAACCCGCCCGGAGCGAAGCGGAGGGCAGTCAGACACGGCTGTTGTTTCGTCAGCGTCGAGTCGTACCCTGGTTGTTATGGGTCTGTGTGAACAAGACGTTGTCGAGATGACTGCCGGTACGGCGGGCGTCGGCGCGACACTGTCGGCGACACAGGCGACACCGGAGGCCGTTGAATACACCGAGATTCTGGAAGCAGAGGATCGGCCGTGGGTCACAGTCGTGTGGGACGATCCGGTCAACCTCATGCACTACGTGACCTACATTTTCCAGAAGCTCTTCGGCTACAGCAAAGGTAAGGCAACCGAGCTGATGCTGAAGGTTCACAACGACGGCAAGGCCGTGGTGTCCGCCGGCTCGCGCGACAAGATGGAGCACGACGTCCAACGGCTACACGCCGCCGGGCTGTGGGCCACCATGCAACGTGACGACTGAACAAGGCGACTACGGTGATCCCGTGCGGAAGTGGAGCAGAAAGAACTCCCTGGGCGGGCTGAAGCTGCGTTCGGAAATGGACGCCCACGAGGCGGACGTGCTGCGTTCCCTGGTCGGAGCGGTGACCGGATTGCTGACCGACCGGGCCGGTTCGGCGCCCGAGGACGAGCTGGCGGCCCTGACCGGGTTACAGCTGGGCAACTCCACCCCGCCGGCCGACCCGCGACTCGCCCGGCTGCTGCCCGATTTCCACCGGCCCGAACCCGGTTCCCCCGACGCCGAGCGCGCCGACCTCAACAGCGCCCTGCGCAGCCTGCACGAGCCGGAGATCATCGAGTCCAAGGTGGCGGCCGGCCGGGTGATCCTGGACACCCTGCCGCCGCACGGCGGCCGCATCGTCATCAACCCGGAGCAGGCCGACGCCTGGCTCACCGCGCTCAACGACGTCCGGCTGGCGCTGGGCACTGCCCTCGACATCGACGCCGACACGCCCGAGCATTTCCCGGATGACGACCCGCGCGGCCCGAGCCTGGAGGTCTACCACTGGCTCACCTGGATGCAGGACTCGCTGATCCAGGCGCTCGCCCCGTAACCGGACTCCGGCCGATACCGTGGTCGCCGAAGGGAGCTGTTGTGAACAGTACTGCGGGACCACGTAATTCGATCACGGACGTCGGCGGGGTGCTGGTCGGCCACCACCATGTCCTGGACCCGAACGCCACCCTCGGCGCGGGTGCGGCGACCGGCTGCACGGTGGTGCGCGTGCCGGGCGGCGCGGTCGCCTCGGTGGATGTGCGCGGCGGCGGGCCGGGCACCCGGGAGACCGACCTGCTGGATCCGGGAAACACTGTGCGGCAGGCGAACGCGATCCTGCTGACCGGCGGCAGTGCCTACGGGCTGGCCGCGGCGGACGGCGTCATGCGCTGGCTGGAGGAGCATCGGGAGGGGATTCCGATGGATCCGGCCGACCCGTCGCGGGTGGTGCCGATCGTGCCGGGCGCGGTGATCTTCGATCTTCCGGTGGGCGCGTGGGACATTCGGCCCGGCGCGGACGCCGGATTCCTGGCCGCCGACGCCGCGGGCCCGGAGTTCGCGCGCGGCAGCGCCGGTGCGGGCGTGGGTGCGCGGGCGGGCTCGATCAAGGGCGGAATCGGTACCGCCAGTGTGCGTTTCACCGACGGCCCGGCCGCGGGCATCACGGTGGGCGCGGTGATCGTGGCCAATCCGGTCGGCTCGGTCTTCGATCCGCGCACCGGATTCCCGTGGGGCGCGGGCACCGACGGCCCCGAGTTCTTCGGCCTGCGCGCCCCCACGGCCGCGCAGTTGACGGCCGCGAACGCGCTGGCGGTGAAGGGCACCGTGCTCAACACCACGATCGGCGCGGTCGCCACCGACGCCGCCCTGGATCCGGCGGCCTGCCGCCGCCTGGCCACTACCGCGCACGACGGCCTGGCGCGGGCGATCCGGCCCGCGCATTCCCCGCTGGACGGCGACACCCTGTTCGCGCTGGCCACCGGTACCGCCGAGCAGCAGCCGAATTTCCCGCTGCCTCCGGCGTTTCCCGCGGATCTGCTGATCCTGGACCAGTTGTGCACGGCGGCCGCGGTCTGTGTGGAGCGGGCGATCGTGGACGCCATCCTGTCCGCGACGACGGTGGCGGGCATCCCGTCCTACCGCGACCTGTTCGGCGGGTAGCGCTCGGGTTGCGCGGGCGGTGCGGGAATACCCGCATATTCTCACCTGTTGACGGGAGCGTTTCGGCCGTTCGGCCGGGGCTTCGGCGTGGACGGAAGGATGCGATCGTGCTGGTGATCAGGGCCGACCTGGTGGAGGCGATGGTCGCCCATGCGCGCGCCGACCACCCCGACGAGGCCTGCGGCATTCTCGCGGGCCCCGAGGGCGCGGATCGGCCGGAGCGTTTCGTGCCCATGGTCAATGCGGCGCGCTCGCCCACCTTCTACGAGTTCGATTCCGACGAGCACCTGCGGTTGTGGCGGGAGCTGGACGCGGCCGACGAGGAGCCGGTGGTGATCTACCACTCGCACACCGCGACCGAGGCCTATCCGAGCCGCACCGACGTGTCCTTCGCGTCCGAGCCGAACGCCCACTACGTGCTGATCTCCACCCGCGATCCGCAGGTGCACGACCTGCGCAGCTACCGGATCCTCGACGGTGTCGTCACCGAGGAGCCGGTCGAGATCGTCGCCGCCTACCCCGCCTAGCCGCCCACCCGAGAAAGAGGAGTCCCCCGATGCCGGTCACCGTGTCCATTCCGACCATCATGCGCCCGATCACCAAGGGTGAGAAGCGAGTTCAGGCCCAGGGCGCGACCCTGGCGGCGGTCATCGCCGACCTGGACGCCAATTACCCGGGCCTGGCGGGCAAGCTGCTCGAGGACGGCAGGCTCAAGCGCTACGTCAATATCTACGTCGACGACGAGGACGTGCGTTTCACCGGCGGCCTGGAGGCCGAGGTGCCGGCCGACGGCACCGTCACCATCCTTCCGGCGGTCGCCGGCGGCGCGCGCTAGCCGTGGCGCGCTACGAGTCGCTGATCGCGACACTGGGCAACACTCCGCTGGTGGGTTTGAAGAACCTGTCCCCGAAGTGGGACGGCGACGACCATGTGCGGCTGTGGGCCAAGCTGGAGGACCGCAATCCGACCGGTTCCATCAAGGATCGCCCGGCCCTGCGCATGATCGAGCAGGCCGAGGCCGACGGGCGGCTCACGCCCGGCTGCACGATCCTCGAGCCCACCAGCGGCAATACCGGCATCTCGCTGGCCATGGCGGCCAAGCTCAAGGGCTATCGCCTGGTGTGCGTGATGCCGGAGAACACCTCGGTGGAGCGGCGGCAGCTGCTCACCATGTTCGGCGCGGAGATCATCGACTCCCCGGCCGCGGGCGGCTCCAATCAGGCCGTGGCGCTGGCCAAGCAGATCGCGGCCGAGAATCCGGACTGGGTGATGCTCTACCAGTACGGCAATCCGGCCAACGCGCTCGCGCACTACGAGACCACCGGCCCGGAGATCCTCGCCGATCTGCCCGAGATCACGCATTTCGTGGCGGGTCTGGGCACCACGGGCACGCTCATGGGCACCGGCCGTTTCCTGCGCGAGAAGGTGCCCGGCATCGATATCGTCGCCGCCGAGCCCCGCTACGGCGAACTGGTCTACGGGCTGCGCAATCTCGACGAGGGCTTCGTGCCCGAGCTGTACGACGAGTCGGTGCTGACCTCCCGTTTCTCGGTCGGCCCGTATGACGCGGTCCGCCGCACCCGCGAATTGGTGCTGGAGGAGGGCATTTTCGCGGGCATCTCGACGGGCGCGATCCTGCATGCCGCGCTCGGTGTCGCCAAGAAGGCCCAGAAGGCCGGGCAGCGTGCCGATATCGCGTTCGTGGTCGCCGACGGCGGCTGGAAGTACCTGTCCACCGGCGCCTACGACGGCACTCTCGAAGAGGCGGAGGAGCGGCTCGACGGCCAGCTCTGGGCCTGATCCGGCGGTACGCTCGGGGCAGGAGGTCTTGCCATGAGCACTGGTGGCGGCATGGGCGCGTCGTTCGATCCGGATCGGATCGCACGGCTGCGGGAGCAGATGGCCAAGCCCGCGGGCGGCCCGATCGCCTCGAACGGCGGCGATTCCCGCCCGGGCGGTCCGGGTGCTCTGAAGTTGCTGTGGCAGCGTGCCATTGCTATGACATTGGGTTTCACGGCATTGCTGTACGGCGTGGAAGGGGTGGACAGCCTCAGCGGCGGCCGGTTGGAGCAGGCCGGTGTGAAGCCGCGCAGCGGTGAGGGTCTGACCGGCATCCTGTTCGCGCCTGTGCTGCATGCCAATTGGGGTCACCTGTTCGCGAACACGCTGCCGGTGATCGTGCTCGGCCTGCTCACGCTGTTGACCGGGATCGGTCGCGGGCTGGCGGCCACGGCGTTGATCTGGGTGATCGGCGGGCTCGGGGTGTGGTTGACGGCGGCGCCGCACACGGTGTCGGTGGGTGCGTCGGGGCTGGTGTTCGGCTGGCTCACCTATCTGATCTGCTGGGGCTGGTTCTCGCGAAATGTGGTGCAGATCGCGGTCGGTCTGGGGGTGCTGGTGGTCTACGGGTCGATCTTGTGGGGCGTGCTGCCGACCAACCCGGAAATCTCTTGGCAAGGACATCTTTTCGGGGCGATAGGTGGAGTGGTTGCCGGGTGGGTACTCTCTGCTCATGAACGTCGTCATCGTCGCGGGGCTGACGCCGGCCGTCTCGCGTCGTAGGGGTGACGCTGGTCGCGGTCGGCGATTTGGGGGATCCCTCCTTTGAGTGAGAATGCAGCGTGGCAGCATGGGGGAATGCGCCTCACCGTCCTCGGGTGCTCGGGCAGCGTGTCCGGCCCGGATTCCCCGGCGTCGGGTTACTTGCTGACCGGCCCGGATATGACACCGACCGTCATCGATTTCGGACCCGGCGTGCTCGGTGCGCTGCAGCGTCACCTGGATCCGGGTGAGGTCGACATCTTCCTCACCCATCTGCACGCCGATCACTGCCTGGATTTGCCGGGTCTGCTGGTGTGGCGTCGCTACCACCCGAATCCGCCGTCGGGGAAGGCCGTCGTCTACGGCCCGGCCGACACCTCGCTGCGGATCGGCAACGCCTCCGCCGAGATCGGCGGCGAGACCGACGACTGGTCCGATGTCATCGACATGCGGCCCTGGCAGGCGAGTACGCCGATCCCGTTCGGCACCGGCCACACCGTCGAGGCCCGGCGCATGTTCCACCCGCCGGAGTCCTACGGCCTGCGCATCACCACCGCGGCCGGCAAGACCCTGGTCTACACCGGCGACACCGCCCTGTGCGACGAGGTCTTCGAGTTGGCCAGCGGCGCAGACGTTCTGCTCTCCGAGGCGTCCTGGACCCACGACCCGGCCAACCGCCCGCCGGGCATCCACCTCTCCGGCCATGAGGCGGGCCTGATCGCCGCCCGCGCGGGCGTCGGCGAACTGCTGCTCACCCACATCCCGCCGTGGACGTCCCGCGAGGACGTGATTGCCGAAGCGAAGGCAGTCTTCTCGGGCCCCGTCCACGCGGTGTCCCCCGGCGAAGCTTTCGATATCTGACGCGACGACTGATTTCGTAACGGTCGGGGTAACTCCCCGGGTACGCCCAAAATGGGTTCGGCACCCGGCCGCAGGCACGGGTGCACGACAGTTGACGGCACACAGTTGTCCGCTGAAGTTCCGGGGAGGCGGGGGAGCTAGGCTGTGCGCGTGTCGAAACGAGCCGATGGCAGGGCGGATGACGAACTCCGCGACGTGAAGATCACCCGGGGATTCACCTCGCACCCGGCGGGGTCGGTGCTGGTGGAGTTCGGGCAGACGCGGGTGATGTGCACCGCCAGCGTGAACGACGGCGTGCCGCCGTGGCGGCGCGATTCCGGATTGGGCTGGCTGACGGCCGAATACGCCATGCTGCCCGCCGCCACCCACACCCGCTCGGGCCGAGAGTCGGTGAAGGGCAAGGTCGGTGGCCGCACCCAGGAGATCTCCCGGCTGATCGGCCGCTCGCTGCGCGCCTGCATCGACCTGGCCGCCATCGGTGAGAACACCATCGCCCTGGACTGTGACGTGCTGCAGGCCGACGGCGGCACCCGCACCGCGGCCATCACCGGCGCGTACGTGGCGCTCTCGGACGCCATCACCTACCTGGGCGCGGCCGGGAAACTGGCCGACCCGCAACCGATCTCCTGCGCCATCGCCGCGGTGAGCGTGGGCGTGGTCGACGGCCGGGTGCGCCTGGACCTGCCCTACGAGGAGGATTCGCGCGCCGAGGTCGACATGAACGTGGTCGCCACCGACACCGGCACCCTGGTCGAGATCCAGGGCACCGGCGAGGGCGCCACCTTCCCGCGCTCCACCCTCGACAAGCTGCTCGATTCCGCGCTGGCGGGCTGTGAGCAGCTGTTCGTGGTGCAGAAGGAAGCCCTGGCGCTGCCGTACCCGGGCGTGCTGCCCGAGCCCGAGGAGTCCAAGAAGCGATGACCCGTCGCGTCCTGGTCGCCAGCCGCAATGTCAAGAAGCTGAACGAGCTGCGCCGCATCCTGGATGAGGCCGGTATCGCGGGCATCGAGATCGTCGGCCTGAACGACGTCCCTCCCTACGACGAGGCGCCCGAGACCGCCCCGACCTTCGAGGGCAATGCCCTCGCCAAGGCCCGCGACGGTTTCGCCGCCACCGGATTGGCCTGCGTCGCAGACGATTCCGGGCTGGAGGTGGACGCGCTCAACGGCATGCCCGGCGTGCTCTCGGCCCGCTGGTCGGGCACCCACGGCAATGACGAGGCCAACAACACCCTGCTGCTGGCCCAGCTCGGCGATGTCCCCGACGAGCGTCGCGGCGCCCGCTTCGTCTCCGCCTGCGCCCTGGTCGGCGCCGGCGTAGAAGCGGTCGTGCGCGGTGAATGGCCGGGCGTGATCGGCCGGAAGCCGCAGGGCGACGGCGGTTTCGGTTACGACCCGCTGTTCTACCCGGACGGCGGCGAGGTCTCCTCGGCCCAGCTCACCCCGGCCGAGAAGGACGCCGCCTCGCACCGCGGCCGCGCCCTGCGTCAGCTGCTTCCCGCGCTGGCGGCGCTGGCCGGGAACTGAATCCCGCAGACTAGAAAGGGGTTCGAGGACCTGGTCCTCGAACCCCTTTCGGCTGTCTGCTGTCGGTCAGAGACCGAAGGCGCTCTTCACTTCCCGGGTCCGGTTGTGCTCGAACACGAAGGACAGGAACGGGATGGTGCCCGCCAGGCAGGTCAGGAACGTGGTCATCGGCTGCCAGCGCGCCTTGATGCCCAGGTCGATGGTGAAGACCAGGTAGAGCATGTAGAAGATGCCGTGCACCTGGCCGATGTAGAACAGCCAGTGCGGGGCGGTGCTGCTGTCGTCGAGCAGCAGGTACTTGTAGACCATCTCGCCGCACAGCACCAGCAGCCAGACGCCGGTGATGTAGGCGAGGGCGCGGTAGCGGGTCAGCGCGCCGCGGATCTTCTCGGGCGCGGCGGACCCCAGCGGGCGGGGCGCCAGCGTGGTGGTCTCACCGGCGACGGGGGATGCTGCGGTGTTGTCGCTGGCGCTCATCCGGCGCTCCTCTCGATGTGGTGCAGACCGGCGTCACGGACCTTGTCGTCCATGTCGCGGGCGTGCAGATCGGCCAGATACCTGTTGTATTCGGCGAGCTCGGGATCGTCGTCCCGGGCGGCTGTGGGGCGTTCCGGCAGCAGGCCCGCCGGGATCTCACGCGGCGCGGCCGGTTTGGGCCGGCGCGGGCGGGTGGTCGGGGCTTCGCCGGCGCTGTCGGGAACCGGGAGTTCGTCCTGCCCGACTTCCTGCTCCAGCCGCACGAATCGCAGATAGGCCCAGACCACGAAGCCGGCGAAGAGCGGCCATTGCAGCGCGTAGCCGAGATTCTGATAGGTGCCGCCGCCCGATTCGAACCGGGTCCACTGCCAGTACCCCAGTCCCAGGCACGCCGTGAACGCCACGACCACGAACACGATCAGGGCCGGGCGGCGTGGGGGAGCGGACACGCACTCCACGGTACCTGCCTACTACGGGTCGCGTAGTAGGCAGGTCTGCTGATCAGAACTTGAATGTGACCCCGGTCAAACGCTCGGATTCCTCCCAGAGCCGGCGCTGCAGTTCCGGATCCCGGGAAATCTTGCTCGACGGCGATGCCTCGACCGGGCCCTGGCTGCCGAAGAAGCGGGTCGGACCCCAGTAGGTGTTCGGGTCGGCGTCGGTCTCGGTGGCCGCGAAGATCGAGGAGTAGGCGGCGTGGAAGGGGGACTGGCCCACGATCCGGATGAATGGCTTGGAGATCTTGTCGAGGGGGGTTTCGGTGTGCGCGAAGAGGTCGGTGGCCGACACGCCCGGGTGCACGGCGTAGGAGCGCTTGGTCGAACCCGCGGCCGCGAGCCGATGCTGCAGCTCCCGCGCGAACATCAGGTTGGACAGCTTGGCCTGCGCGTAGGCGAGGTTGCGCTGGTAGCGGCGGTGCTCGTAGTTGAGGTCGTCGATCCACAGCTTGGGGGTCTGCTTGTGGGCGATCGAGGCCAGGCTGACGACCCGGTCGCCGATCTTGTCCAGCAGCAGCCCGGTCAGCGCGAAGTGGCCGAGATGGTTGACGCCCCACTGGGTTTCGAAGCCGTCTTCGGTTCGCGAGAACGGGATGTTCATCAGGCCCGCGTTGTTGATCAGGACGTCGAATTCGCCGGTGTTCTCGGCGAAGGCGCGCACCGAGTCCAGGCTGGCCAGGTCGAGGCTCGCGACCCGCACGTCGCCGTCGATGCGGTCGGCCACGTCCTGGGCCTTGGCGGCATTGCGGCATGCCATGATCACGGTCGCGCCCTTGCCCGCGAGCACCTTGGTGGTCTGTTCGCCGAGGCCTCCGTTGGCTCCGGTGATGACGAAGGTGCGCCCGGTCTGGTCGCGGACGTCACTGGGCTTCCATGCCATGTTTTGACCTCGCAGGTTCGGCGTTCGATGTGCGGCGTCGCACTCGCTGCCCTGACCTTACTCCAGAGTAAGTTCCGGCGGTAGGCTGAACTCGCCGAATGTCTCGCCCGCTGCCCGATTTGCCGTGTCGTTGCCACATCTTCGCTGGTGAGCGCCACATACTGGGCCGATGACCGGTGTCAGCGTCACCGCCGACAAGCCCGTGCCGCCGCCCCCGCTGAGCCGGAGCCGAAGGAATGTCGTCTTCGGAACCGTCGCGCTCGGCATGCTGATGGCCGCGCTGGACTCCACCATCGTCTCCACCGCCCTGCCCACCATCGTGGCGGACCTGGGCGGGGCCGGCCACATGGCCTGGGTGGTCACCTCGTACCTGGTGGCCGAGGCCATCGCGACCGCCCTGTCCGGAAAATTCGGTGACCTCTTCGGCCGCAAACTGGTGTTCCAGATCAGCGGCGGCATCTTCATCGTCGGCTCGATGATCGCCGGCCTCTCGCACGGCATGACGTTGCTCATCGTCGCGCGCGCCATCCAGGGCCTCGGCGCGGGCGGGCTCATGGTCACCTCCATGGCCCTGATCGCCGACGTGATCCCGTTGCGCGAACGCGGCAAATATCAAGGCGCGCTGGGCGCGGTCTTCGGCATCACCACTGTCCTCGGGCCGACGCTGGGCGGACTGTTCACCGACCATCTGAGCTGGCGCTGGTGCTTCTACGTGAACGTGCCGGTCGCCATCGTCATGATCGTGGCCGCGGCCCGCACCATCCCCATGACCCGGGCGGTGGTGAGGCCGATCGTGGACTACCTGGGCATCGCGCTGGTCGCGGTCGGCGTCACCTGCCTGATCCTCGGATTGGAGTGGGGCGGACAGGAATACGCGTGGACCTCGCCCACCATCATCGGCCTGTTCGCGGCGGCCGCGGTGCTGCTGGCGCTGTTCGTGGCCGCGGAGTTCCGGGCGCGGGAACCCATGCTGCCCATGCACCTGTTCCGCAGCAACGTCTTCACGGTGTGCTCGATCCTGAGCTTCATCGTCGGCTTCGCGCTGCTGGGCGCGATGACCTACCTGCCCGCGTATCTGCAATACGTGGAAGGCGTTTCGGCGACCGCGTCCGGCATTCGCACGCTGCCGCTGGTGGTCGGGCTGTTCTTCACCTCCATCCTGTCCGGCAATATCGTCGGGAAGACCGGGCACTACAAGGCGTTCCCGATCATCGGGTGCGCGGTGATGGCGGTGGGCCTGTACCTGATGTCGACCATGGGTCCCGACACCGGCGTCTGGCAGATGTCGCTGTACATGCTGATCCTGGGTCTGGGCGTCGGTCTGGCCATGCAGGTGCTGACCATCGCGGTGCAGAACAGCGTGCCGTACTCGGATCTGGGGACCGCCACCTCCGGCGTCACTTTCTTCCGGACCATCGGCAGCGCGTTCGGCACCACCGTCTTCGGCACCCTGTACACGAATCAGCTGCGGCCCGAGCTGGAAGCGGCGCTGCGTGAATCGCGAGTGCTGCCGCAGGCCGCGCAGAATCCGGCGCTGCTGCGGGAACTGCCGGCGCGGCAGGCCGCGCCGATCATTCACGCGTACGCCGATTCCATCGACTTCGTCTTCCGCTGGGTGGTGCCGGTGGCGCTGCTCGGTTTCGTGGTGGCCTGGTTCCTGAAGCAGGTCACGCTGCGCGACAGCGCCCGCGCCGAGGCCACCGACGTGGGGGAGCAGTTCTCGGTGCCGGACTCCGCCGACCGGCTGGTGCAGCTGGAGCGCTGCGTCGCCCGGGTGCTGGGCAAGCTGCGCGACAATACCGTCCCGGACCCGGGAATCCTTGCGGCGGCGGGCAGTTCGCTCGGCCGGGACGAGGCGTGGGCGCTGGGGCAGGTGCAGATGTACAACCGGTTGCGCGGCATCGCGACGCTCGACGACATCGCCCGAACCCATTGGATCCCGGCGGAATTGATCGATCCGGTGTACGTCAAGGCGGAGCGTGAGGGGCTGCTGCACCGGGACGGCGACGCGCTCGCCCTCACCGACAAGGGGATCCAGGAAGTGGATCGGGTGCGCGTCGCGTGGAAGCGTTGGCTCGCAAGTCAGCTCACCGATTGGGATTCCACCGATCCGGTCGATCGCGCGCTGCTGGATCAGGCCATCGACAACATCGCCACCAAACTGCTCGACGAGGCCGACCGGCCCGACGTGCTGCCGGTCGGCCGCTGACTCGAAACCAGGCGCCCCGCTGCGGAAATCGCAGCGGGGCGTCGGCATGTCGAGCCTCAGGCGCGCACCGGGACAGGTCGCACCGGCTGCTCCCAATCGATCCGGAACCGCTGCTCACCGCCGACCAGCTTCTCCGGGTCCATCCGCTTGAACATGATCGGCATCATCACCTGCATGGCCATGCGTGCGACGGGCCCGGCCGCCTTGGTCTTGTTCATCCCCGCCACCCGCGCCGCGACCGCCTCCACCCGCGGCCGCCGCAGCGCCTCGTAGGTGGCGAAAGCCCGCGCCGGATCATCGATGTCGCGCAGGCACCGGGCCAGCTCGATACCGCTCTCGATGGCCATCGACGCGCCCTGCCCGGAGGTGTTGCTGGGCGCGTGGATGGCGTCGCCGGTGAGCACCATGCGGCCCCGGTACCAGTGCGGGACCGACGGCATGATGTGCAGCGCGCCGACCACCGCCAGCTGGCCCGCGGTGGTCGCCTCGGCGAGCTGCGCACCGGGCGCCTCTCCGGCGTAGGTCTCGCGCAGGGTGCGCAACCACTGCTCGGCGGACACCGAGCGGGCCTGGGTCAGCGAGTAGTACTGCTCGCTGGGCAGATTCGCGCCCCACGACACCCGGCCGTCGGGCATCGGCCAGTACAGGTAGTAGGCCCGCCTGCCGAAGGCGAAGGTCATGGTCTCCGGCTCCAGGTCGATCGGGCATTCGGTGTACGCGCCGAAGCTGAGCATGCGCAGGTAGGTGGGCCCGGGGGCCTTCGGATCGACGAGGCCGCGCACGGTGGAGCGGATGCCGTCCGCCCCGATGAGCACATCCGCGGTGGCACTGCTGCCGTCGGCGAAGATTGCGGTCACGCCGCCGGCGTGCTCCTCGACCTCGGTCAGCCGCTTGTCGTATTCGAAGCGCACCCCGGCCGCGACGGCGGTGTCGTGCAGGGTCTCGTGCAGGTCGGCGCGGTCGATCACGCGCAGCGGTTCGACATCGCGCAGGCCGGGCAGTTCGAAGCGCTTGCCGTTGACCGACATCATGGACCGGCTGACCGGCACGGCCCGGGCGCGCACGGCGTCCCCGGCGCCGATGATGTCGAGGGCGGCGACGCCGTTGGGGGCGAGCGCCAGATTCGAGCCGATGCCGTAGGCGGGACCGGGGTAGGCCTCGAAGACGGTGACGTCGAGACCGGACCGGCGCAGGGCGGTGGCGGTGACGGGGCCGGAGATGCCGCCGCCGATGATGATCGCGGAACTGATGGATTTTGACATGGGTGTCTCCCGAGAAGTGTTCGAAGGCTTGCCGAAAGCCCCGATCCGTCCCGCGCGTGGAGAACCCAGTTATCCTGTAGTTGCCAAACTCGGTGCCGGGTTCGCCTGCACGGACGCGGTTCGAGACGGTGTGTTCCCGGGCTTCGGTGGCGGTGTTGCAGCACCCCCGCCGGGGCCCGGTCCGTTGTCAGTCGTGCTGCGTGTGCGGTGTGTTCGCGCCCCCTTCCGCCGCGAGCTCGGCCAGGTCTCGGGGGAGAGTGCCGTCGCGGTGCCAGGCCCGCCAGCCCTCCGTGTCGGGGAAGCTGCCGTCGGCGAGCGAATCACGCAGTGCGCGTGACCAAGTGGCCTCGGCGGCGAGCATGGTCAGCTCGTAATCGTCCTCGATCAGGAACAGCCGCGGCACCGTGTCCGCCAGGGCGGCCAAGCGGGCCCGGGATTCGGCGATGACGGTGTCCAGCTTGGTGATTCGCTGGGTGAGCAGCTCGACGACCTCGTCCGGG
Source organism: Nocardia tengchongensis (assembly GCF_018362975.1). Lineage (NCBI taxonomy): Bacteria > Bacillati > Actinomycetota > Actinomycetes > Mycobacteriales > Nocardiaceae > Nocardia > Nocardia tengchongensis. Next base: position 7,967,701 of record NZ_CP074371.1, on the reverse strand, counting down.
GGCAGCACCGACAGCACCGAGAGTCCGGCCGTGAAGCGGCGCTGCTCGGGTTCCGGGTCGGCGACGAGTTCCCTTGTCCAGTCGGTGAGTTCGGCCCGGCCCGCGTCGGTGATGCGGTAGATGGTGCGCTCGGGCCGCGCGCCGTCGCGCTCGCTGCCGGTGATCTCGAGGAAGCCGTGCTTGGTGAGGTTGTCCACGACGGTGTAGAGCGATCCCCATTTGATGCCCATGTCGCTGTCTTTGCCCCATGCCCGCAACCGTGCGGCGATCTCGTACCGGTGCATGGGCTGCAGCACCACGGCGGACAGCACCGCCAGACCCATCAGATTGGCGACCTTGCGCTTGCGGGCCATCCGGCACCTCCTTACTCGTCTACGAATATACGTCGACGAGTAATGGCCCGCAAGCGGTACTCAGGCGCCGAAACGGGCTCGCAGCAGATCGGAAGTGGCCTGGTCGGCGGGAAGGAAGGCCTCGAGATGCAGTTCCGACAGGGTGATGTCGGTGGCCGTCGCGAACGAGGTGAGGGTGGTGATGAGCCGTAGCTCACCACCCTCGGAGCGGAGCCGCAGCGGCACCGCGAAACCCAGGTGCCCGGGCCCGGGCTCGACCGGCGGCAGGTAGCCGTCCAACTCGGCGATCAGCGCGTCCAACGCCGGATCGGGGCTGTGGTTCGAGCGATTGCGCAGGCTGTCGGTGATGTGCCGCCCCCACTCCGGCAGGTTCACCACCCGCCGCGCCAGCCCGTCCGGATGCAGGGCCAGCCGCAGTACATTGACCGTTCCGGTCAGCAGCTCCGGCGCGCAGCCCTCGGTCAGCAGCTCGAACGCCGGATTCGCCGCCACCAGCACGCCGAAGGGCCGGGTCACCACGGCCGGATAGGGCAGATGCCCGCGCAAGATGGTTTCCAGCGCGTGCCGTACCGCCCCGAGTTCCGGTGCGTCCAAGGATGATTCGGGAAAGAGCGGGGCGTAGCCGGCCGTCAGCAGCAGCGCGTTGCGTTCCCGCAGGGAGAGTCCGAGCACCTCCGCCAGCCGCACCACCATGGTCCGTCCCGGATGCGAGCGGCCCTGCTCCAGGAAGCTCAGATACCGCTGGCTGGTCTCCGCGGCGATGGCGAGGTCGAGCTGGCTCAACCGCCGACGCGTGCGCCACCCGCGCAATTCCTGTGCGAACGGACTGGTCACTGCCACGGCCATGGTTGTCATACCTCCACTCTGTGCGCGGCCGGGCCGCGCTGCCATTCCCTGCAGGGAATCGTCACACGGCCGCGTCCGGAACAGACTCTGTGACATGAGCGAACAGAAGCAGAACGCGAATGGTGTTGCCTACCACCTGGAACCGCGGCGCGGCCTGACCGGCCTCACCACCGCGGTGCAGGAGATTCCGGAGCCGGGCCCGCGTCAGGTCGTGGTGCGGGTGCGCGCCACCGCGTTGAATCGGCGCGACATCATGTTGATGGACGGCAGCTACGTGCTGCCCGCCACGCCCGGTGTGGTGCCGCTGGTCGACGGCGTCGGCGACGTGATCGCGGTGGGGAGCGGGGTGACCCGCGCGGCGATCGGTGATCGCGTGGCCGGCACCTACTTCGTCGCCTGGAACGACGGCCCCCAGCTGCAAGCGACCTCCGCCCAGCAGTACGGCGCGAATCACGACGGGTGGCTCGCCACTTACGCACTGCTGGAGGAGGATTCGGTGGTTCATGTGCCCGCGTACCTCTCCGACGCGGAGGCGGCGTCGCTGGCCTGCGCGGGTCTGGTCGCGTGGGCCGCGCTGACCAAGCCGATCCCGGCGGGGCCGGGTGAGACGGTGCTGACCACCGGCACCGGCACGGTGGCGCTGGCCGCGATCCAGCACGCCAAAATGCTGGGTGCGCGGGTCATTTCGATCACCTCCTCCGCCGAGAAGGCGGAACGGTTGCGCAAACTCGGCGCCGACGAGGCGATCGATCGCGTCGAGGTGCCCGACTGGGAGCGGGCGGTGCTCGAGCTCACCGGCGGCGAGGGCGTTCAGCACGCGGTGGAGGCCGTCGGCATGCCCACGCTGCCCAAATCGGTTGCCTCCGCGGCGTACAACGCGCAGGTGACGCTGATCGGAGCGTTTCCGCCGGTGCCGGGGCAGCCGCAGCCGCCCAGCCTGTTCGGTGGCAAGTTCGTGTCGATTCGCCGCATCGCGGTGGGCAGCCGGGCCGATTTCGAGGCGATGAACGCCGCACTGACCGCCCACCGGGTCCGGCCGGTCATCGACCGGGTGTACCCGTTCGAGCAGTCGATCGAGGCTTACCGCTACTTCATGGAGGGGGACCCGTTCGGCAAGGTGGTCATCACCATGGATTGACCGCTATCTGATGGCAACCAGTTGGAAATGATACCCACCTGGAACGATTTCCTTATCGTCCGGAATCTTCTGCCTTTCGGCAAATCTGTGTAGCGTGCCTGAAGGAGAAGCTTTTCGGATCTACGGCGTCGGCGTCCGACCGAAGGAGTTCCCGGTGAGTGTGGGTGCGGTGCAGGACAGACCCGAGGTGGCGGACGAGGGATCCGCCGCCGGGTCCGAGGGCACCCCGGGACTGAGCGCGCCGGGAGCGATGTCGCCGAAAGTGCTGGCCGCACTGATCGTGGTCTCGGTGGGCATGGTGGTCGCGCTGATCGGCGGCACCCTGCGCGAGGGGTGGAACAGCCGGGGTGGACCCGACGCGCCGGCCGGTCCGGCGCCCAGCACCACCCAGCATCCGGTCGGTGCCACCTCGCCGTCCCCGGCTCATTCCCCCACACCCGCTTCGCCGCCCGGTCCCGCCCCCGCGCCCGGTCCGGCGGCCCCGCCGCCTCCGCCGCCCGCCCCGGTGGCGCAGAACCCCGCTCCCGCACCACAAACCGAGCAGTACGTGCCCCCGGCTCCGCCTCCGGCTCCGGTCGAGGTCGCACCCGCCCCCGCTCCGGCTCCCGCGCCGGAACCCGCGCCCGCCCCGCCCCCGCCGCCCGCGCTGCCCGACATTCTCGCCCCGATCCTCCCGTTCCTGGTGCCACCGCCCCCGCCGCCGCCCGCGCCCTGACCCGCGCGACGCGGAATCCGAAGGAGGACCGCCATGCTCGGAACCGCCGACGAAATCCAGCGTGACGCGGGCGATCTCGACCCGCGCCGCTTGGGGCAGGTACTGCTGGCCGCCCTGCTCATGGCCGGGGGTGTCGGGGCGGGCATGCTGCTCACGTCCGCCGCGTCGAGCCCGGTCGCCGATACCTCGATCGTGAATGTGCCCCGGCTGCGCCACGATCGCCACGCCCCGGCCCAGCATCCGCCGAATATTGCTCCGGCGGGCCAGGTTCCGTTCGCGCCCGTGCCGCACGGCGGGGCGGTTCCCTTGAATTCGGTTCCGCCCGTACCGCTTCCGGCACCCGCGGCCCGCCCGTCTCCGCTTCCGCCCGCCGCGCCACGTCCCGTGGATATTCCGGTGCTGGTGAATCCCGGGGCCCCTCCGCCGAATGTGCCCGCGCCGCCGCTTGATCCGGGGCCGCCCGCGGACTGAGCCGGAGCCGGGGTCAGATTCCGGCGACGCCCGCGAGCTGGCCGATGCCGTAGGTGACGGCCATGGCCAGCGCGCCGCCGAGGACCACGCGCAGCACGGCGCGGCGCGGATTGGCGCCGCCCAGGCGGGCGCTCACCGAGCCGGTCAGGGCCAGCGCCACCAGCACCGCGGCGAAACAGACCGGGATGCGCCACTGGGTCGGGGGGAGCAGGATGGCCAGCAACGGCAGGATCGCGCCGACGGTGAAGGCGATGGCAGAGGACAGCGCGGCATGCCACGGATTGGTGAGATCGTGCGGATCCAAACCCAATTCGGCCTCGGCGTGCGCGGCGAAGGCGTCGTGGGCGGTGAGTTCCTCGGCCACCTGGCGTGCGGTCTCGGTGCTCAGGCCCTTGGCTCGGTAGATGTCGGTCAGCTCGGCCAGCTCGTACTCCGGCTCATCGGTGAGCTCCCGCTTCTCCTTGGACAGCAGAGCGCGTTCGGTGTCGCGTTGGGTGCTGACCGAGACGTATTCACCCACCGCCATGGAGATCGCGCCCGCGGCGAGTCCCGCGATGCCCGCGGTGAGGATGGCGTTCGTTTCGGTGGACGCGGCGGCGACGCCGACCACCAGTCCGGCGGTGGAGACGATGCCGTCATTGGCGCCGAGCACGCCGGCCCGCAGCCAGTTGAGTTTGGCCGAGAGGCCGGTGCCGTGCGGCTCGTGCGGGTGCGGCTGCGTTGCGTCGGTAGTTCCCGCTCCGGTGTCGTCCACGTGAGCAGCGTAATTCACCGTGGGCGACTCATGCGGCAGCGTGGTCGGGCGAGGCATGCCTCCCATTTCCGGGGGAAGCGGATGGTTTGCTGGGACGATGGCGGTCATGGTGCGTCTCTGCAAGCGGTACTGGTCGGTCATCGTCCCGGTAGCGGCGGCCCTGGTGCTGGCCGCCGCCTGGGGCCGGGAATTGAACCCGGGGCTGGCGGTACTGGTGGCGGCCTGGCTGATCGGAGCGGTGCTGTCGGCGGTGCATCACGCGGAGATCGTCGCGCACCGGGTGGGCGAGCCGTTCGGGTCGCTGATCCTGGCGGTGGCGGTGACCATCATCGAGGTCGGACTGATCGTCATGCTGATGATCTCCAGTGGAGACAAGGCCGCCTCGCTGGCCCGCGACACCGTCTTCGCGGCCGTCATGATCACCTGCAACGGCATTTTCGGCCTGTCACTGCTGGTGGCAGCGTTGCGTCGGCGGGTCGCGGTCTTCAATGCCGAGGGCACGGGCGCGGCGCTGGCCACGGTCGCGACCCTGGCGACGCTGAGTCTGGTGCTGCCCACCTTCACCACCAGTGAGCCGGGCCCGGTCTTCTCGGCCTCGCAGCTGATCTTCGCGGCGGTCGCGTCACTGGTCCTCTACGGCGTCTTCGTCATGGTGCAGACGGTCCGGCATCCGGACGACTTCCTGCCTGTGGAGGGGGTGGCCGACACGGCCGTCGAGGAACACGACGAGCCGCCCACCAAGAACGAAGCACTGCGCAGTCTGGGTTTGCTGCTGGTTGCGCTGATCGGTGTGGTCGGCCTGGCGAAGGTGGTTTCGCCCAATATCGAATCCGGTATCGCCGCGGCTGGGCTGCCGCCGTCGGCGGTCGGTGTGGTGATCGCGCTGCTGGTGCTGCTGCCGGAAACCATCGCGGCCGTGCGCGCGGCCCGCGGCGAGCGGGTGCAGATCTCGCTGAACCTGGCGCTGGGTTCGGCCATGGCCAGTATCGGCCTGACCATTCCGGCCATCGCGCTGGTCTCGATCTGGATCGAGGGCCCGCTCATGCTCGGCCTGGGGGCGACCCAGATGGTGCTGCTGGCGCTGACCGTGGTGGTCGGCGCGCTGACCGTGGTGCCGGGTCGCGCGACCCTGCTCCAGGGCTGTGTGCACCTGGTGTTGTTCTCGGCCTTCGTTTTTCTGGCGGTCAGCCCGTAGCGGCGGTCACGAGTCCCAGCGGTAGACCTGGCCGTCGCGTAGTTCGTAGGAGGTGGCGGGCGCGGTGGTGTGGTGCTGCGACAGCAGTGCCATGACCCGGGTGCGTCCGCGGGTGGTGTGTCCGTTCTCGGTCCAGTGCACATAGGGGTGCACGAGTTTCGCGAACTCGGCCCAGTCGCCGGCCTCGATCGTGTGCAGCACGGCCGAGACCGTGTTATCCACACGCGAGTGTGAGTTATCCACAGCGACAGTGAACACGCCACGTGGGGGTTGTGCAGAGGTTCACGGGGAAACCGACGGTTGCTGAGAGATCACTCGATGTGGCTTCAGGTATCGCCGAGGCTCCGGAAACCGCCTCCGGGGGTCTGCTCGCCGGGTGTCGGAAGTCATGGTTATAGCCGTTCCGCTCTGATAACACGTTCTAGAATCCCAGGTCACATGGCACTTCGTCCCGCTGACCGGGACCGACGAGCGGGGTACCGATCGGTAACTTAGAGGCTCCGGTCACACTTGATCCCGATTTGTTGTAACTCCGGGTAACCATTAGCTTTGATGGCAGGCAGTGTTGCCGATCACGGAGAAGAAATTTGAAGCTCGTCACCCCGCGTCGGTTCCGCCGTCTCGAAGAAGCAGTCCCCCGATGACCCGGGCCGTCCAGAGCCGGTCCGCGGTGCGCATCGTGCGGGACAACTCCTCCAGCACCTCGGTGGCGTCGCTACGCACCTTCGGCCGCGCGGTCGGGATCGCCGAGGAAGCCGTGATCGGGACCGTCACCGATATCGCGCGTCGCCAGTTCCAGTGGAAAGAGGCGATCCTGCAGGCGTGGCGGCTCATCACCGTCACCGCGATTCCGGCCATCCTCATCGCGATTCCGTTCGGCGTCATCGTCTCGGTGCAGGTGGGCAATCTGATTCACACCCTCGGCGCGGATTCGCTGCTCGGCGCGACCGGCGGCCTGGGCGTGATCAAGCAGGGCGCACCCCTGGCCACCGGCTTCCTGCTGGGCGGCGCGGGCGCGGCGGCGCTGGCCGCGGATCTGGGCGCGCGCACCATCCGCGAGGAGATCGACGCGCTGAACACCATGGGCATCAGCCCGATTCACCGCCTGGTGATCCCGCGGCTGGTGGCGATGGTCTTCGTGGCGCCGCTGCTGAACGTGCTCATCATTTTCGTGGGCGTGCTGGCCGGTTACGGCGTCGCCATCGGCCGGCAGGGCGTGACGCCGGGCTCGTACTGGTCCACTTTCGGGTCCTTCACCACCACCGCCGATGTGTGGGTGTCGCTGTTGAAGGCCGTCATCTTCGGTTTCCTCGTGGTGATCATCGCCTGCCAGCGCGGGCTCGAGGCGAAGGGCGGCCCGCGGGGTGTCGCCGACGCCGTGAACGCGGCGGTGGTGTTGTCGGTGGTGTCGATCGTGACGGTGAACCTGGTCGCCACGCAGATCACCGATCTGTTCCTGCCCACCAGGCTGGCCTGATGTCGGCTACCTACGTGCCCAAGGGGCTGGGCTGGGCCGCGCGCGCCTATCGCAAGCGGGGCTTGATCCTGCGCCGGGCGGAGAACCTGGGCTTCACGCTGGCCTTCGTCTGGCAGGTGCTGTCGTCGATTCCGTTGACGCTGAAGCGGTATCGCGCGGAGACCATGCGCGCGATCTCGGATATGACCTGGGGTCGCGGCTCGGTGATCGTGGGCGGCGGCACGGTGCCGATGATGATCGTGCTGGGTCTGGTCATGGGCGCCTCGGTGGCGGTCGAATCCTTCACCACCCTCGACATGCTGGGCATGGGCCCGGTGTCGGGTCTGGTGTCGGCCTACGCCACCACCCGTGAGCTGGCCCCGATCGTGGCGGCCATCGGTTTCGCCGCGCAGGCGGGCTGCCGCATGACCGCCGAGATCGGCTCGATGCGCATCTCCGAGGAGATCGACGCCATCGAATCCCTCGGTCTGCGTTCGGTTCCCTTCGTGGTGACCACCCGCGTGCTGGCGGGCGCGGTCGCGATCGTGCCGACCTTCCTGATCGCGCTGATCCTGTCGTACGCGGCCTGCCGGGGATTGATCACCTTGGTGCACGGGGCCTCGGCCGGTGTGTACGACCACTATTTCTTCCAGTTCGTCTCCGGCTTCGACGTGATCGCGGCGGTGGTGAAGGTGGCCGTGTTCGCGGTGGTGGTGATCCTGATCCACTGCTACTTCGGCTTTTTCGCGACCGGCGGTCCGGAGGGCGTGGGCATTGCCTCGGGTAAGGCGGTCCGCGCGTCGTCGGTGGCCATCGTGGCCATGGACATGGTGATGTCGCTGTCCCTGTGGGGCTTCAACTCGGCGATTACGTTCACGGGGTAGGGGATGCCGAATTACGGAATGCCGGGTGTGGCCGTCGATCGCAAGCGTGCGATGACGGTCGGCACGGTCGCGTTGGCGCTGGTGGTGACGGTGGTCGCCGGCTGGGCGCTGTACCACTCACAGCAGGACGAGCCGGGGATGCCGATCTCGTTGCGCACCGAGCAGATCGGTGACGGCGTGCTGGTCGGCACCGAGGTGCGCGCCAATGGCGTGGTGGTCGGCAAGGTCACCGACATCGCCCCGGACCAGCATGGAACGCAGCAGATCTCGCTGCGCCTGGACGATTCGAAGCTGTTCGGCTTCGACGACAGCCTGCGGGTGGATTACGCGCCCGCGAACCTGTTCGGCATCAGCGAGATCGAATTGCGCAAGGGCGACGGCGGTTCCCCGCTGCGTTCGGGCACGGTGCTGGACTTCACCGGCCGCCGCGCGAGCGAGGTCTACGACGCCACCATGGGGTCGATCCTGCGCAATGCCGCGCAGGTGGGCGGTTCGGTGCTGACGCCGCAGATGGCCTCGGTCATCGCGCAGGCCGCGGCCGACACCCAGGCGTTCACGCCGCTGGCGCAGGCCCTGATCACCGCGCAGCGCACCATCGCCGACAACCAGAAGATGCCGATGTCGCGGCTGTTCGGTGAGCTGGGCCCGGCCTTCGACGGCGGTGGCCGGTTCGCGGGCGCGACGGTGCAGGTGGTGGATCTGATCCGCAGTATGCAGCGCTTGCAGTCCGATCGAGCCGCCTATGACAAGGGTGTCGCGACCGTCACCGGCACGCTGCTGCCCGCACTGGCAACTACCTTCTCGCAGGCCGGAACTCAGCTCTCCGGCGCCACCGACATGCTGGTGCCGGTGCTGACCGCGCTGGCGCGGATGGTGCCGCAGCCGCAGCAGTCCGCGGTCGAATTGCGGCTGCTGCTGGAGCGTTTGCGCGCCGCCATGCCCGATACCGGGCAGGGGCCGGTGCTGAACGTGCAGGTCGAGCTGAAGGGTGTGCCGGCGATCGCGGTGCCGCTGCTGGGAGGCGCCCGATGAACGTCAAGCAAGCCGCGTGGCGGCTGGCGTTGTTCGCGGGCGTCATCGGCGTGGTGCTCATGTTGGTGCTCACCGCGATTCAACGCCCCGTGTCGGGAAGGACCGAGACCCACGACGCGATCTTCACCGATGCCAACGGCCTCAAAGTCGGCGATGACGTGCGCATGTACGGCGTGCAGGTCGGCAAGGTGAAGCAGGTCAGCCTGGAGGGCGCGAAGGCGCGGGTGCAGGTGTCGGTCAAGACCGATTCGCCCGTCTACGACAACTCCAAACTGGCCATCCGCTACCAGAATCTGACCGGGCAGCGGTACATCGATCTGCAGCAGCAGCCGCAGCCGGGCGCCCGGCTGGCGGCGGGCGCGCGCATCGGCGAGGACCACACGGTGCCGTCGTTCGATGTGACGCAGCTGTTCAACGGCCTGAAGCCGGTGCTGCAGACCATCTCTCCGGAGGCCATCAACCAGTTCAGCGCGAGCATGGTGGCGCTGATCGAGGGGGACGGCAGCGGTCTCGGCCCGGCCATGGACGCGATCGGGAAACTGGCGTCGTACGTGGACAGTCGGCAGCAGGTCATCTCGACGCTGATCCACAACATGTCGGATCTGTCGGACCGGCTGGGCGGGCGCGTGCACTACCTGGTGCCGTTGCTGAAGCAGCTGTCCGACATCTTCGAGGCGTTGCAGCAGAACATCGGCGGCCTGGCGCAATTCGCGATCACCGCGCCGTCGGTGCTGCGGCCGATCGACAATCTGCTGCGCACGCTGGGGATCGACAGCGGCTCCGACGTGGACGCGCTGATCCGCCGGATCTTCCCCGACGCCAAGGAGGCGGTGGCCGCCCTCGGCCGCCTGCCCGCCGTGCTGAGCGCGGCCGACGCGGCGCTGCCGGCCGGTCCGAGTGGCTGGAAGCCGGTGTGCAGCAAGGGAACCGCGGAACCGCCGCCGGTGGTCAAGGTGCTCGTTTCGGGACAGCAGGTGGCGATATGCAACGGATGACCTTGCCCCGTGCGCTGTGGGGACTTCGTTTGAAGCGGGACGACCGGGTCGTGGACGACGCGACCAAGCAGAAGCGGCATCTGCGTCAGGGCATCATCGGCGCGATCGTGCTGGTGCTGGGCCTGACCGCCGCCGGTGCGCTGTACGTGATCCCGTTCGGCAAGCACACCTACACCGCGGAACTGTCCGAGGCGCAGTCGGTGAAGGCGGGCGACGACGTGCGCGTCGCCGGCATCTCGGTCGGCGAGGTCAAGTCCCTGGAGTTGAAGCCGGACAAGGTCGTCATGCGCTTCACGGTGAAATCCGATGTGTTCCTGGGTGATCAGACCTCCCTGGACATCCGCATGCTGACCATCGTCGGCGGCCACTACGTGGCGGTTTTCCCGGCGGGCAGCAAGCCCCTGGGTGCGGCGGCGATTCCGGCGGACCGGGTGCGCCTGCCGTACAGCCTGATCGAGACCTTTCAGGACGCGGCCGACCCGCTGGCCAAGATCGACGGCTCGACGCTGAACCAGAACCTGGCCGCGCTGGGCAATTCGATCGACGGCGCGCCGGACACGCTGCGCACCACGCTGCAGACGGTGCGCACCTACGTGGACGCGCTGGACAAGCAGCGCACCCAGGTGTCGAACGCGGTGGCGGTGGCCGACGAGTACGTGCGCATGTACGACGGCGCGAAGACCGATCTGGGCCGGCTGATGGACAATGCGAATCTGCTGGTCACCGTGCTCGACGACAAGCATTCTGAAATGGCCGAGGCGATCCGCCTGCTCAGTGACGTGCTCGGCCGTCTCGGCGGCGTGCAGCCGACCTGGACGGATCTGAAGCCCAAGCTGACCGAGGCCATCACCCAGCTCGAGCAGCTCGGCCAGAAGTTCGAGCCGACGCTGACCGCGGCGCAGGGACTGCAGAAGAAGTTGTCGGACTTGGTGATTCCCGACGGCGGTATCGCGGTGGACCGGTCGCGGCAGACGGTGACGCTGCCCGCGGCGCCGAAGGTGTGCGTGCCGGTGCCCGGGAAGGACTGCTGATGTTCAAGCGGATGCTCGGCTCGCAGGCGTTCATGTCGGTCGCGGGCGCGCTGCTGGTGGTGGCGCTGGCGGTGGTCGGCTACTTCGTCTGGTTCGACCCGATGAAGAAGACGGTCGCCTACTGCGCGGTCATGCCCGATGCGGTCGGCCTGTACGCGGGCAACAAGGTGACCATGCGCGGAATCCCGGTCGGCACGGTCGATTCCGTCGATTCCGACGGCACCAAGGTGAAGGTGACGTTCTCCGTCGACGCGAAGTACCCGGTCTACGCGGACGCCGCCGCCACCACGGTCTCGGATTCCATTGTGGCCGACCGCAATCTGGCGGTGCTCAACGGCGGCAAGAACCTGGCGCACTGGGATTCCTCGCGCTGCATCACCAAATCCCTGACGCCCAAGAGCATCACCGAGACGCTGACCGCGCTGGCCGACCTGTCGTCGCAGCTGCAGCAGGCGCAGGCCCCGGATGCGCTGGCGCACGGCCTGTCCGGGCTGGACGCGGCCACCCAGGGCGCGGGCCCGCAGATCAACGAGATTGTCAAGAAGCTGGGTTCGGCGCTGGCGCAACCCGATGCCGATATCGGGCATCTGGCGGGCATCTTCGACGCCTTCGCCTCGGTGGGCGAGAAGGTCGAACAGCACTGGGGTGATCTGCGCTCGATGCTGCTGCGGCTGGGCCCGGCGCTGAACAACGCCAGTACCGAATTGCTCGGCCCCGGTGCGCAACTCATCGATCGATTCGGTGCGGTGCTGCCCATGCTCAACGACCTGGCCACCATCGCCGGTGACCCGATCATGCGCGCGCTCGACGACACCTTGCCGCTGGTGCGCCTGCTGCGCGCCAATGTCGGCTCGCTCTCGGAGGTGGTGCGCAAGCTGCCGGTGCTGACCAATGCCGCCCAGAACGTGACGGGCAACGGCATCTCCTACGGTTCGCCGCGGGCGGCCCTCCCGGCCCCGCAGGCCGAGCAGGTGTGCGCCGCCGTCAATGCCGTCACCCCGGGCAGCTGCACCGATGCCGCCGACGGCATGGTGAACGTCCCGCTGGTGCCGCTGGTGCTCGGAATGGCAGGTGCGCGATGAGAATCGGACGCTGGAACTTCCAGCTCGACACCGCGGCCGCCGGTCGCGCCGGGACCGCGGTGGGGGCGGCCCCGGCGCGGCGTCGGCCCGAGCGCATCGGCGCGGCGGTGCTGGCGGCGGGGCTGCTGGCCGGGGCGGGCGGCTGTGCCTTCGACCCGGCCGCGGTGCCGGTGCCCGGGACCACCATCTCGGGTTCGACGTATCGCATTCACATCGAGTTCGGCAATGTGCTGAATCTGCCCGCGAAGGCGAAGGTCATCGCCAACGGCGCGCAGGTCGGCACGGTCGAGGGCGTGCACGTGGTGGAGTCGGCGCAGGCCGGCGGGCGCGGCGGCTATGTGGTGGTGGACGCCGACATCTCGTCGAAGGCGCAGCTGCCGACGACCACGGTGGCCGAACTGCGGCAGAACACCGTGCTCGGTGACATCCACCTGGCATTGAGCACGCCGCCGGACGGTTTCGGTTCGCTGCTGCGGGACGGCGGCACCATCGGTCAGGATCACACCCGGCCGCCGGTGCAGCTGGAGGACACCATGGCCGCGCTGGCCGCCTTCACCCAGGGCGGGGCGGTGAACCAGTTGCAGGACATCATCAATCATGTCAACGCGGTGCTGCCGCGGGACCCGAACGAGACCAAGCGCATCGCGCAGAACGCGGCCGGGAACGCGGTGGATCTGGCGGCGAATCTGGATCAGGTCGACAAGCTGCTCAACGGCCTGGGCGTGAACGCCCAGGTGCTGCACGATCGCGCGGACTTCCTGGACCATCAGCTCAGCCAGGAGTCGGTGGACGCGATGACCGGCATCACCGACTCCATCAAGGGCGTCACCCAGATCTTCGCGGTGCTGGGGCAATTGGGGCAGTCGCTGGTGTGGCTGGCTCCGCTGGCGACCGCGCTGGATCCGGTGACGCAGTCGTTCGCGCCGCTGGCGCTGTCGGGCAAGCCGCTGGATCTGTCGGTGCCGTCGAACCTGTCGCTGCTGGTCTCGCTGTTGCGGGACAAGCTGATTCCGTTCGTGGAGAACGGTCCGAAGGTGAATGTCACCGGCGTCCAGGCGGATTCGGTGTCGCGCGATGATCAGGTCGGCGCCGTGCTGGCCGGGCTGCGCATGATCGGAGCGGTGCGATGAAGTGGGGCTCGGTGGCGTCGCTGGGCGGCATCGCGGTGGTGACCGTGGTGGGCGCGAGCTATCTGACCTTCGGGGTGGTGCGGGCGGATCCGTTCGCGCATCACACCGACGCGTCGCTGGTGATCGCGAATTCCGGTGGCCTGAGCGTGGGTTCGCCGATTCTGCTCACCGGGCTGCGGGTCGGCAAGATCACCTCGGTGGACTCCACCGCGCGCGGTGTCGAGGTGGGCTTCCGCATCGACGGCGACCGCAAGCTGCCCACCGACAGCGACATCACCATCGAGCAGCTGTCCGCGCTGGGCGAGCCGTTCGTGGAGTTCCGGCCGCGCACCGCCGGCGGGCCCTTCATCAGGGACGGTCAGCGCCTCGACGCCGCCGCGGTGAAGTCGCCGCTGTCCATTCCCGAGGTGTCGCGGCAGCTGAACAAGGTCATGAACCAGCTCGACCCCAAGGTGGCCGCCTCATTGGCGAGCACGCTGGGAGCGGCCTTCCACGACACGGATTCGGCCATGCCGAACCTGACCCGCGCGGGTGACCTGCTGGCCGCGGCCATTCTGAGCCGCGAGCCCAAGATTGCCCAGCTACTCAACAGCTTCCAGGTCGCGGCCTCGGACATGGCGGGTATAGGAGCCGCGACGGCCACCGCTGCACCGGCATTCGTGCAGTTCGAGCAGTCGCTCGAGCAGCTCATCAATGCTGTCGGTAGACTCGTCGAGCGTGCCCCCGGTCCCCAGGCATATGTGGATGGCAACGGGCTGGCATCCTTCCTGTCCCGGCTGACCGACTGGTTGCAGCAGGCCGGACCCGAATTGAAGACTCTCGCACCCCAATTGCAGCCGCTCGCCGACGCCGCGCGCACGGCCGGGCCGCACATCGATATCAGCAGCTTGATCTCGCAGGCGCTCGCGTCCACCGGTGACGGTGCCGTGCGCGTGCAGGTCGAAGTGAAGTAGCAGTTCCAGCAAGGAGATAACCCATGGCCGAGAACACCGAGCAGACCGAGACCACCGCCCATCCCGACCCGTACGCCACCCCCGTGGACCCGGCGCAGGCTCCGGGCAAGACGGTGTCGCTGCGGGTTTCGACGCTGGTGACCGCGGCCGCGGCCGCCTTGCTGATCGCCGCGCTGGTGACCGTCACCGTGCTGTGGCAGTCCGCCCGCGGCGACGTCGACGCGCACGCCACCCGCGCGGCCGACGACAAGCACGCCGAGCAGGTCGCCTCCGACTACGCCATGGGCGCGGCCAATCTCAACTACGCCGACTTCAACGCCTGGACCGCGCGCCTCAAGGCCAACACCACCCCGTCGCTGGCGGGCAAGTTCGACGCGACCTCCTCCAAGCTGCAGGAGATCCTGGTCCCGCTGAAGTGGACCTCGAGCCCCACCCTGCTCAGCTCCCAGGTGATCAACCGCGACAACGGCCTGTACAAGGTGAACGTCTATCTGAACGTGAACTCCACCAACGCCCAGAACCCCGACGGCGTGCTCACCACCGTCTACTACACGGTCAATGTCGACCCGGGTGACTGGAAGGTCACCGAGGTCGGCGGCATCGACCTGCCGCTGCCCAAGCAGTAGGCCGCCTCACGCGGTGCGGCGGAGCCGTTCTGCCAGCCGCACCGCGAGGGCGACGATGGTGAGCGTCGGATTGGCGTGGCCGTTAGTGGGGAACACCGAACTGCCCGCGATGTAGAGGTTCTCCATGCCGTGCACCCGGCAGTCGCGGTCCACCACGCCGGTGCGCGGGTCGGCGGACATGCGGGTGGCGCCGGTGGGGTGGGCCCAGTCGGTGAGCCGGGGCGGGAGGCTGCTGGCCTCGCGGACCCATTCGTCCAGGGCGGGCGGGGTGTAGCCGAGGCGGGCGAACTCGCCGGCGACCAGGGCCGCGGCGCGGCGGACCGTGGTGTCCTCCTGGGCGCTGGTCTTCCAGTCGATCCGCGGATGCGGTAGCCCGAGTCGATCGACGGTGTCGCCCAGGCTGATTCGGCTGTCCGGGTTCGGCGCCTGTTCGACCATGCAGCGCAGCTCCACCTGTTCGAGCTTGCGGGGCAGGCCGGTGTGATCGATGAGCCGGCGCTTGGCCCCGGAGAGCAGCAGCCCGGGATTGCTGGCGACGGTGCGCGCGTCGTGCAGGTTCATGTGACCGCGCAGCAGGTTCTTCACCGACTCCCAGGGGTCGTCCTCGGCGGGCACCTCCTGAATCCACAAGGCGCAGTTGAGTAGTCCCTCGTCGGCCTGGAGGTCGGGGGACAGCGCGAGCCCGTGCAGAAACGTGTGCTTGCCGCCGCGGGTTTTCACGACGTATTTGCCGAAACGATCCCGTGCGGCGGCGGAGCTGTGCGGATCGAGCATGCCGACCACGCCGCAGCGATGATCGAGCAGATACCGGCCCACCACATCGTGCCGATTGCCGACGCCGGCGGGCGCAATGCGATTCGAGGCCAGCAGCAGGCGGGCGTTTTCGATTCCGCCGGTGGCCAGCACAATGCGCGTCGCGCGCACGACGCGTTCATTCCCGGCGGAATCCGCGACCCGCAATGCCTCGACGCGGACGCCATCGGGATCGGTATCGATGTGGGTTACGGTGGCATTCAACAGAATTCGAACATTAGCTGCGGTAATTTCCGCGGCGTGCGGGCCGAATCGCTTGGAGTCGAAGGGATCCGCGGGGTCCTTGCTGATCTGCCAGAAGTAGGGCCGCACCCAGCGCCGGTCCACCTCCTGCGCCGGCGGATTCCGATCGGCCAGCTCCCAGAACCGGTCGCCGGTGAACCCGGCCCCGTAGCCCAGGCCCAGATGCGCCGCGGCGCGGTCCAGATAGGGCTCCACCTCGGACGATCCGATCGGCCAGCCCGAGAACGGGACCCAGGACCGGCGCGCGAAATCCAGCTCGTCCAGGGGTGCGCAGCGCCCGCTCCAGGTATGCGAACTGCCGCCGAGAATGCGATTTCGGGCATTGCGATAGGGCTGGGCCCGGGCGGCCCCGACATTCTCGATGTCATTGAGCGCGTCGCCATCCGGTGTGAGTTCCCGGCCACCGCTTTCCAGTACCAGCACTCGCAGCGAACTTCCCGCGAGTTCGGCGGCCAGGGTCAGACCGGCCGGTCCGGACCCGATAATGCACAGATCCGCCGTCAGCTCGCTGTCCCGCACGGTACTGAGGTCGTCGATATGCACCGGAAATCCTCCCGCACCCGCATCCACCCCCGAGAGGACGCGCTTCCCTTTGCCCGGACCTCATCGTAACCGCTCAATTGCGCGGCCGTGGCGCATCTTTCAGCAGCCGCGCTGCAGAAACGCGCGCACATAACCGGCCGACTGCCGGACATACATCCAGGACCAGAACAACAGCCCCGAATCGCTGGGGCTCGCCACCATGGTGATCTGTCCGGAAAAGCACTTTTCCACGATGTACCGCGCCCGCGAGACGTGCGGCGTGTAGGTCACCACGATGATGTGCTGCCAGTGCCCGGCCTGGGCGCGCCGGCGGATCTCGCGCGCCTCGCCCTGGGTGGTCCACGGGTCCGGCACGAAGCAGGAGACCCGGAACGCGAACCCGCCGTCGCAGTAGCGGTCCATCATCACGTCGTCCTGCCCGGTGGAGCGCGAGATCAGCAGTTCGGGCGCGTACCCCTCCTGCGCCAGCCGCAACCCCAGGTCGTAGCGAGCGTAGGCGGTTCCGCCCAGCACCACGATGGCGTCGGCCCGGCGCAGCGGATCGACCTGTGGATGCACGAACACCGGCAGACCCGCGAACGCGAGACCGGTGATCAGCGCCGCCACCAGGGCGACGGACAGGGCGACCCTCCGCGGAGTTGGCACGCCCTCGACGGTACCGATTCCGAACCTGACAATCAGGACGGCCGGGCGTTCGGTATCATCGCGCGCGCTTGGCTTTACCACTTGGAGGACACGTGCCCGCGAACCCCACCGCCGCCGAACTGCTGGCGACCGTCGAAGCCTCACCGCGGGCCGTCGGCGCGCACGACAAGGCCGCCTGGGTGGGCCTTTTCGCCGATGACGGCAGCGTCGAGGACCCGGTCGGCTCGCGGGCGCACGTCGGCCGCGCGGCCATCGAGCGCTTCTACGAGACCTTCATCGCGCCCAACGGCATCGCCTTCGACGTCACCAACGACGTCGTGTGCGGCATGACGGTCTTCCGCGATCTCAGCATCGCCACCACCATGTCGACCGGGGTCACCCTGCACGTGCCCATGCACCTGCGCTACGACCTCGAGGACGTGGACGGCGCGCTGAAGATTCGTCGCCTGCGCGCACATTGGGAACTGGCGGGGATGATCGGCCAGCTCATGGGCTCGGGCGCGAAGGGTCTACTGGCGGGGGCCAAACTGGGTCCGCAGCTGCTGGGCAACCAGGGGCTGGGCGGCGCGGTGGGCTTCATGTCCGGGCTGCGCGGCGTGGGCGCGGCGGGCAAGCAGGCGGCCGAGCGGCTGCTGGACGCGGTCTCGCGCGGCGATTCCGCCAGTGCCCGTGCGGTTCTGGCGCCGGTGCCGCGTCTGGAGTGGGGTGTCGACGGCGCGATGTCGCTGGAGGACTTCGCCACCCGGGTGAAGGGCCTGCGCTGGGACAAGACCATTGCGGCCGGGCATTCGGTGACGGTGTCGGTGGACACCCGCGAGGGCCGCGGCATCGCCGAATTCGACTTCACCGAGCGCGGCCTGCGGATCGAGTCCGCGCGAATCTTCGTGCAGGCGGGCTGATCCCGGAATCTCCGGGACCGGCTAGTCGCTGATTCCGGCGATCTCCGCCAGCGGGTTCCGCCCGCTGAACGTGGTGCCCCCGGCCGCGCCGACCACCTTCCCGTGCACGCTGATCAGCCACTGGCCGCACGGGCAGCGGTGGTACTGCACCCCCCGGTGGGAGGAGACGGCCGCGGGGGAGGGCCAAGCGCAGGACGGGCATTCGGCGATCATCTGCACATCCTGCGGGTGGGAGCGCCACATGACCATGATCGACACGCCCCAATCCGGCAAATCGATGGCGTTTCCTGCGCGACTCGCCGTGCATGATTTGCCAATGGGCGCATCGGAACTCGAGGCGGTCTGTGTGACAAGCGCTGTGGTCAGACCGTTTTGCTCTTGCGCACCGTGGTCGGCGTTGCCCCCCACCAGCGCTGACAGCAGCGGGTGAAAACCGACTGCTCGGCCAGCCCGAGCAGCGAAGCCACCTGACTCATCGGCATGTCCGTGGTGGTCAGATACCGGCGCGCCTCGTCGCGCCGCACCTCGTCCAGAATCGCGGCGAAGGTGGTGCCCTCCGCGGTCAGCCGCCGCTGCAACGTGCGCGGATGAATGGTGAGCAGCCGTGCCACGACCTCGATTTCGGGCGCGGCGGTGCCCAGCAGCTTCTGCAGCGTGGTGCGCACCCGCGGGGCGACCGCCGCGGCCGCGTCGCCGGACTGCTCGGCCAGGAACGCCATGGCCAGCCGGTGCAGGTTCTCGTCGCCGCCCGCGAGCGTCCGGTCGCCCAGGGCCGCGGGTGCCCGCAGCAGCGCGGCCGGACGCTCGATGCGCACCGGCGCGCCGAAGAATTCCTCGTAGGTCCGGATCGGGGCCGCGGGCCGGTAGGGCAGTTCCACCGAGCGCAGCCCGTAGCGATCCTCCACCAGCCGCTGAATCGTGCGGTGCACGAAGGCCAATCCGAGATCGGTGCCCTGGACCGGCGTGGGCAGGCCCGGCGCGTTGGCGCCGTAGCGCAGGGCGATGACGCCGCGGTCGCCGTACGGGTCGGGCTCCATGGTCAGGCTCAGCGAGCGGGCGTGCACGAACAGATAGCGCGAGGTGCACTCCAGCACCGCGGCCAGGCTGGTGGCATTGCGGATGGCCAGGGCCAGCGGGCCCAGCATATCGAGATCCTGGCGCCGGGCCATGCGCAGGCCCAGGTCCGGGCAGTCCAGCCGGTGGGCGGCGAGTTCGAGCACCGCGGCCACGGCCTGGTCGGGGACGAGCAGATCGTCGGTGTCGAGGGCGGCGACGGGCAGGCCGCAGGCGGTGGCCATCTCCTCGGCGTCGCCGCCCAGTTCGGCCACGGTGGCGCGGAATCCGCGCAGGCCCGCGGATCTGATCACCGACATGTCGTCCAGGATCAAATAGTTGTCGCGTAGTGTCAAGAAACCGCATCCCGAGCCCAACAGACTGGAAGCCATGAACGCCGCGCAGACCACCGCCGAACACCTCGACGTCGTCATCGTCGGAGCCGGGCTCTCCGGCATCGGCGCGGCGTATCGTCTCCAGACCGAGCAGCCCGGCCGCAGCTACGCCATTCTCGAGGCGCGCGACGCGCTCGGCGGCACCTGGGACCTGTTCCGCTACCCGGGCATCCGCTCCGACAGCGACATGTTCACCCTCGGCTACCCGTTCAAGCCCTGGCGTGACGCCCAGTCCATCGCCGACGGGCCGTCCATCCTGCGCTACATCACCGAGACGGCCACCGAGAACGGCATCGACCGGCACATTCGCTACGGCTCCAAAATCGTTGCCGCCGAATGGAACAGCGGCGAATCCCGGTGGACCCTGACGGTGCAGCGGCGGACCGGCGAGGGCGTCGAGCGCCACACGCTCACCTGCGGCTTCCTGTACTCCTGCTCGGGGTACTACAGCTACGACCAGGGCCACGAGCCCGAGTTCCCCGGCATCGCCGACTTCGCCGGCACCGTGGTGCACCCCCAGTTCTGGCCCGAGGACCTCCACTACGCGGGCAAGCGCGTGGTGGTCATCGGCAGCGGCGCGACCGCGGTCACCCTGGTCCCGGCCATGGCCGAGCAGGCCGAACTGGTGACCATGCTGCAGCGCAGCCCCACCTGGATCTCCGCGGTCCCCGGCCGCGACAAGATCGCCGACCGGATCCGGGACCTGCTGCCCGCGGATCTGGCGCACCGGCTCATCCGGACCAAGAACATCCTGTTCAACATCGGCTTCTACCAGTACTGCCGCCGCCGGCCCGAGGCCGCGAAGAAGCTGCTCACCGGCCTCACCACCCGGATCCTGAAGGACGAGGGCCTGGTGGCCGAGCACTTCACACCGGACTACAACCCGTGGGACCAGCGGCTGTGCGCGGTGCCCAACGCCGACTTCTTCAAGGCCATGCGCAAGGGCAAGGCCGAGGTGATCACCGACCACATCGAAACCTTTGTGCCCGAGGGCATCCGGCTGCAGTCCGGCCGGGTCGTCGAGGCCGACGTGGTGGTGACCGCCACCGGTCTGCAGCTGCTCGCCTTCGGCGGCATCGACCTGGTCGTGGACGGCGCCCCGGTCAACCTGTCCGACCAGTTCGTCTGGCAAGGCACCATGCTCACCGGCGTCCCCAACTTCGCGGTCTGCATCGGCTACACCAACGCCTCCTGGACGCTGCGCGCCGACCTCACCTCCCGGCTGGTCTGCAAGGTGCTCGGCTACATGGAGCGCAACGGCTACACCGCCGTGGTTCCCGAGCCGCAGCGCGCCCTGCGCGAGCGTCCGCTGCTGGATCTCGCCTCCGGCTATGTCCAGCGCTCGATCGCCGACTTCCCGCGCCAGGGCGACCACAACCCGTGGCAGGTCCGCCAGAACTATCTGCTCGACACCGCGACCGTCATGCGCACCGATCTGAGCAAGACTCTGCGGCCGGTGGGCGCCGCGAAATCGCTCCAGCGAGTGTGACGCTGGTCTCACCGGTGGTGCGGGGTGCGAACTTCGTTACGGGGCCCCGCGCCCCGCGCTCGCGTGCGACGCTGAGTGGTATCTGAGTACCGGAGGCGAGGGGAGTGGTCGTGGCGTCGGAGGGTGGATTCCTGCTGCCCGCACCGCGGTTCGAGCCGCCGCTACAACCATGCCGCCCGGAAACCGGGCCGCCCGGTTGCAGTCCGCGGGTGGACCGTGGGTCGGCGCCGCGATCCTCGGGTTCGCCCGGCCTGCAACGGGTTCTGCGGTCTTCGCACGCTGCGAAGAACGGGCAGGGTGACGAACGCAACACTGCCGCAGGACAATTCGCTCGCGGCGCCCTGCGGGTGGCGCTGGAGGTGGTGGACGGCCGTCGCCCGGCTGGGCATTTGGGTCCGTTCGCCGAGCCCGCGGTGGTGGCCGCGGTGCGCACCCTGGCGAGCGTTCGTCGCTCGCCCGGACGCGAGCTCGGGACCGCCACTCTCACCAGGGTGAATGTGATCATGGTCGAGGCCGCCGCGGCCGAGGTTTGCGCGGGCTACGATCGCGGCGGGCGGCATTTCGCGCTCGCGGCACGCATTGTCCGCGGTCGTTCCGGGTGGCGCCTGGCCGCATTCCGGGTGTGCTGAAGACCGGAGGGTCTCTGCGGTAATAGCTGAATTGTCTGGTGGCGCTGAATTCGATTCGCGCCTGGTTTGAATCCTGCATCCCGCGGGATTAGCATTTCGGCGAATAGCGGCACCTACACGTGGAAGGGCAGTCCATGGCTAAGAAAGTCACCGTAACTCTGGTTGACGACTACGACGGCGAATCGAAGGCCGACGAGACCGTCTTTTTCTCGATCGACGGCAACGACTTCGAGATCGATCTGTCGAACAAGAACGCCGGCAAGCTGCGGGAAGCCCTGGAACCGTGGTCGGAAAAGGCTCGCAAGGTGGGTCGTTCCAAGCGCAAGGTGGCCGCCGGCGGCCGCACCCGTCCGGCCGTGGACCGCGAGGAGAGCACCGCGATCCGTGAATGGGCTCGGGCTCAGGGACACCAGGTTTCCTCGCGCGGTCGTATCCCGGCCGAGATCGTCGAAGCTTACCAGCGCGCCAAGAATTAGCCAGCGCAAATCCGAGCGCGGGAAATTCGGCGGGGTGCGGAGGCCGGTCGGCGGCGATCGCTGACATATCGGGCCAAAGCTGACAAATCAGGCCAAAAGCTCCCTGGATTTCTCGCGACATTCGGCGCAGTCGCTATGTGCGGCGACCGCTGCCGCGGCGCCCGGCATCGCTATTTCCGGGCCCGCACTCCGGTTCGTGACATCGAACACCGCGCACGTCAAAGCCCGGCCGGTCGGTATCGGGCAACTCGCTCGAAACATCGCCCCCTGCAACGTCTTCCGTCCGGATCGGGGTGACTGGGCCGCGAAAGTTGTTTCCAGCGCTAACGATATGATCCTGCGGGGGCATCCCCTGGTCGCCGGTTAACAGCTAGAGTCGGGGAAGATGCTTCTAAATGGAAGTAACCTTGATTTCTAGGGGTGATTGTTGTGGGTGAGACAGGTATCGAGCCCGAAGGCACCGGCACGTACGTCGATCGTGACGGCGACATGTGGGAAAAGCGCGAGGACGGCTGGCACCTGATCCTGCAGCGTGGCGTGGCAGTGGACCCGGCTTCCCTGTGGGACTGGACCGAGGGTCATGTGCGTGACTACGCACCGTTCCTGCCCGTGCTTGCAGGCCGCTGACCGCAAACAGGTGCTTATCGGCATCGGGGCTACTACTGTGGTGATCGAGTTCGCCATTCGTTAGCTGACGTGTCGGCAGGCTTGTTCCCCATCGTCGTTCCACCCGTATTCACGCAGTCCTGCCGGGCGTCACCCGAGCCGCGAGGTGACCGCATGACCCAGGGTTGGCCCAGTTCGATGGGTTCCTTCGATTCCTTCGACGATATCTTCGACCGCTTCTTCGGATCCGGAATGTCGCGCCAGCCGCCGGTGCAGCGCATCGACCTGACCCGATTGCTGAGCGAGAGCGCCAAATCCGTGGTCGACTCGGCCCGGCAGGCCGCTCACGACTGGGGCAGCGCCGAGATCACACCCGAGCACCTGCTCTACGCGGCCGCGGCCATCGAGCCCGCCCGCAGCATCATCGCCGAGATCGGCCGTGAACCCGAACAATTGCGCGAGCAGATGCGCACCGCCGCGGGCAGTGCCGTCGGCGCGCACGGCGACGAACACGCCCTGGCGCTGAGCCCGGCGGCCAAGCTGGCCCTGCGCAACGCGCAACGCAGCGCCGCCGAGGCGGGCAGCAGCTACATCGGGCCCGAGCACATCCTGCTCGGCATCGCGGGCCTGCACGACACTCCGGCCGCCCAGGCGCTGGCGGGCGCGAAGATGCCTCCTGCCGCCACCGCGGCCAAGGAGCCCTCCGACACCCCGACCCTCGACGAGTACGGCCGCGACCTCACCGCGGAGGCCCGCGCCGGCAAGGTGGACCCGGTGGTCGGGCGCGCCGAGGAGATCGAGCAGACCGTGGAGATCCTGTCGCGGCGGCGCAAGAACAATCCGGTGCTGATCGGCGACCCGGGCGTCGGCAAGACCGCCATCGTGGAGGGCCTGGCCCAGCGCATCGTCAATGGCGACGTGCCCGCGACGCTGGCCGACCGCCGGGTCATCGCCCTGGACGTGAGTTCCATGGTGGCGGGCAGTAAATACCGCGGCGAATTCGAGGAGCGGCTCACCAAGGTGCTCGACGAAGTGCGTGCGCACTCCGAGGAATTGGTGGTCTTCATCGACGAGCTGCACACCATCGTGGGTGCCGGCGGCGGTGGCGAGGGCTCCATGGACGCGGGCAATATGCTCAAGCCCGCCCTGGCCCGCGGTGAATTGCACGCCATCGGCGCGACCACCATCGACGAGTACCGCAAGTACATCGAGAAGGACGCGGCCCTGGAGCGCCGCTTCCAGCCGGTGATGGTGTCCGAGCCGTCGGTGACCGACACCATCGAGATCCTGCGCGGCCTGGCCGACGTGTACGAGGAGCATCACCAGGTGCGGTACCTGGACGAGGCGCTGATCGCGGCGGCGGAACTGTCGGATCGCTACCTCACCGACCGGTTCATGCCGGACAAGGCCATCGATCTGGTGGACCAGGCCGGCGCGCGGGTCCGATTGCGCACGCGCACACCGGATCCCAAGGTGCGAGAGCTGGAAGAGAAACTGGGGCACCTGAATCGGGAGAAGGACGCCGCGGTCGCGGGCGAGGACTACGAGAAGGCCACCAAGATCAAGGCCGAGATCGCGAAGACCGAGGCGAAGGCCGTCGACGAGGCGGACCGCACCGAGGTCCCGACGGTCACCATCACCGATATCGCCGAGGTGATCTCGCGTCACACCGGGATCCCGGTCGCCGACCTCACCACCGAGGAACGCGCGAAACTGCTGAAGCTGGAACATGATCTGCACCAGCGGGTGATCGGTCAGGACGAGGCCATCATCGCGGTGGCCGAGGCGGTGCGCCGCGCCCGCGCCGGACTCAAGGATCCCAACCGGCCGATCGGCTCGTTCCTGTTCCTGGGCCCCACCGGCGTCGGCAAGACCGAACTCGCGAAAGCCTTGGCGGCCGCGGTGTTCGGCGACGAGGACCGGCTCATCCGCTTCGACATGAGCGAGTTCCAGGAGAAGCACACGGTGGCTCGGCTGGTCGGCGCGCCGCCCGGATACATCGGCTACGACGACGCCGCCCAGCTCACCGACAAGGTGCGCCGCCAGCCGTATTCGGTGATCCTGTTCGACGAGGTCGAGAAGGCGCATCCGGACGTGTTCAACGTGCTGCTGCAGCTGCTCGACGACGGCCGGGTCACCGATTCCAAGGGCCGCACCGTCGATTTCAAGAACACCATCGTGATCCTCACCAGCAATATCGGGTCCGATCTGATCCTGTCCGCGAAGGACGGCGATCTGGATTCGATCACCCCGCAGCTGGAGGAGCGGCTGCGCAAGCAGTTCCGGCCCGAGTTCCTCAACCGGCTCGACGAGCAGATCATCTTCCATCGGCTCGACAAGCAGCAGCTGCGCACCATCGTCGGGCTGGTGCTGGACGGCACCCGCCGCCGGCTGCACGGTCAGGACATCGAGCTGGACGTGTCCGACAAGGCGATGGACTGGCTGGCGGACACCGGCTATCAGCCCGAGTTCGGCGCCCGGCCACTGCGCCGGACCGTGCAGAAGCAGCTGGACAACGCGCTGGCGAAGAAGCTCCTGGAAGGCTCACTGGCCCCCGGCGACACCGTCCGCATCGACGCCGACGACGATGGCCTGCTGATCGAGGCGCTGCACCACGGCGGCGGCCAGAAGACCGACGCCACGATCACCGAGGAATCGATCATGACCGTCGGCAAGGGCGACAAGAAGAGCGCCAACGGCCATGGCAAGCACGGCGGGAAGGAGTCGCGCGGGAAGTCGGCCTCGGGCAAGAACTGACCCCGGGCTTGTGGATCGGATTCGAATCTGGGTTAACTTCTAGGTATGGACCACGATCGCGATGCCGCGCCGTTGCCCCTCGGCGAGCTCTTCGCCGAGGGGCCTTTCCCGCCGCACCACCCGGGCTGTTACGGCTGCGGCCCGGCCAACCCGGCCTCCCCGCACATGACCTTCGAGCGGCACGGTGACCTGGTGCGCAGCACTTTCGTGCTGGACGAGCGGCATCAGGGCGCACCGGGCGTGGCGCACGGCGGCATCGTCTCGGCGGCCCTGGACGAGGCTTCCGGCTCGGTGCTGATGCCGCTGCGGCTGCCCGCCGTGACCGTGAAACTCGAGGTCGATTTCCTGGTCCCGGTCCAGCTGCACCGAGAATTGACGGTCACCTCCAAGCTCGTCGGCCGGGAGGGCCGCAAGCTGTTCATCCACACCGCGCTGACCGACGGCGATACCGTGGTCGCCACCGGCCGCGCGATCTTCGTCGAGGTGACCGCCGCCCACTTCCAGCGCTTCGGCGCGACGCCGGGCGAATTGTCCAGCGTCGGAGCGTGATTCAGCGCAGCCGGCGGATGTCGCCGCGGACGCGGTAGAACCCGCCGCGCGCCGATTCGGTGACGGCGTCGACCACGTAGCGGGCCCCGGCCTCGCGAATCTCTCTGGGGAACTGCACGTTCCAGTCGCGTTGGTAGCCGGAGGAGAGGACGTGGACCCGCAGGCTGCCGTTCTCCTGCACACATTCCACGACGATGCCGTCGCCCGCGTCGGTGATCACCTCCACGCTGGCGCTGGGCGTCACGGCCGAGATCTCCGGCGCCTTGATCGACAGCGTCTGCGGCAGCACGCCCTGTTCGGCGTTGCGGATGGCGGGCTCGCTGACGTCCAGGCAGGCCAGGGTGCCGTTGGTGGTGACCAGGTAGAGCTTCTCGTCGTGGTACTGCATCGAATAGGCCGAACCGCAGCCGGTGGCCAGCTTCCACAGGCGGGTGCCCGCGGAGTCGAAGCAGTACACCGACGAGCAGTTGTCGCCGGCGAAGACGTAACGCCCGTCCGGTGAAGTGGCGCAGGAGAATACGGACGCGTCGCACTGGTAGGTGCGTTCGGCCTGCCCGTCCTTGGCCACCATGCGGACCTGGCGGGTGCCGGTGCCGGCGTAGACGGCGTCGCTCTCCTGCCAGCCGAACAGCACCGAGCCGCCGGTGCCGACCTGCCAGCGGCTGTCACCGGTGGCCAGGTCGTACTTGGTGACGCCGCCCGAATGCCCGTGGTACACACCGGCTTCGTCGATGCGCACCATCCAGCCCGAGTCGCCGTTGCTGCGCCGGGACCACAGCGATTCCTCTTCGTGGTCGATGACGGTCAGTCCGCCCTGCCGGTCGGAGACGCCGAGGATGCCGTCGTGGATGTCGAGCCAGTAGATGTCGACATTGGCCGCGATGTCGTAGGCCGCGCGCGGCACCTTGCCGGACAGGTCGTAGACGCGACCGTCGTCGCAGCCCGCGTAGATCCAGAAATCATCGGCGACAATGCATTTCACCGCATCGGGCAGCCGGAACCGTCCGGTCACCTCGCCCTCGGGGGTGAGGGTGAAGACGTCGCCGTGCTCGTTGCCGACCCAGCAGCGCTCTTCGTCGACGAAGATGCCGAACGCCGCCGCGCCGGAGTCGAAGCTCCACAGCACGGGCGCCCTCTTGGCGGTCGAGCGCTGGCTGACGATGGCGCGCCGGGTGACCGGCCGCCGTCCGCGCGCTCCCATGACCGCGGGCGCGTAGCCCTTGCGCATCTTCTCGCCGACCTTCTTGGCCGCCGCCGCCCGCGCCTTCTCCACGGTCGCAAACGAACTCACCTGCCGCTGCCCGGCGTCGCCGATGCGTCCGTACCGGATCGTCACCTGCGTCCCGGTCACGATGACCTCGTAGAACTTGTGTGCCGTACCGCTGTCCTGGGACAGCTCCAGGTACGTGTTCTCCCCGCCGCTCATGCCTTGCTCCAAGCTTCACGTTCAACTCGATGTGCCGCGAAAACTAACAAGGCCCACCGACATTCGGTGTCTGCCGAGGTCGATGGGCCTGCGGGGGAGCGGGTGACTACAGGTAGAGCTGGGCGACCAGGCCCGCGAGCGCGCCGCCGACGAGGGGACCCAGCACGGGCACCCAGGCGTAGCTCCAGTCGGCGCTCTTGACGCTGGAGCTGACGGGTCGCCGGGGCTCTCCGCGACGACCCGACGGTCCGTGCCGCTCGCGCCGACGCCGGCCGGAATCCGTTCCGGCAGCGCGTGGTCCGCCCGGCGGCGGGTGGGCAGCAGCGCGTAGGCGATGCGCGGTCCGAGGTCGCGAAGACGCCTATGCCCCAGCCGAAACTGATCAGGAGCCAGCCGCCGTCGAAGCCCTTCGACTTACCCAGCACCACATTGGCAACCACACCGGCTCCGAGTAGGACCAAGATCCCCGTGCCCAGTGCCTCGCTGGCAAAGATGGAGCTGAAGTCCATTGTTCGCCTCTCGGTCGGCGGCCCGTGCAACTCCCGATCAGACTTTACGGTTTCTCATTCAGCAAACGTCCGGAAACTCGGCCGCGGGTCAGCCGACGGCGATCATGCGGGCCGCGTTGGCCGCCTCGTCGTCCTTCTCCTCGTTGGCGGCCAATTCGGCGTGCACCCGGTCGAAGTAGCGGTTGATCTCGGCATTGGTGCGCTCGTCGTCCCAGCCCAGGTGCGGGGCGATCAGCTTGGCGATCTCGGGAGCCGCCTTCAGCCCGCGGTCGGGCACCTCGATGGAGATGCGGGTGCGGCGGGTGAGCAGGTCGTCCAGGTGCAGCGCGCCCTCGTGGGTGGCGGCGTAGACGGCCTCGGCGCCGACGTAGTCCTCGGCTCCCGGAATCGGTTCGCCCAGTGCGGGATCCGCGGCGATGAGGTCGAAGATCTCGTCGGTGAGCGAGCCGTAGCGGCCCAGCAGGTGGGTCACGGTCTGCTCCGGCAGCCCGGCCGCCGCGGCCACCTCGGCGACGCGGTCGAGCAGGTCCTGGTAGCCGGTCGCGCCCAGGATGGGCAGGTTCGCGGTGATCGACGGCGCGACGTCGCCGCCCAGGCGCTCGGCGGCGGCGTTCACCACGTCGGCGGCCATCACCCGGTAGGTGGTGTACTTGCCGCCCGCGATGACGAACAGGCCCGGGGCCGGTTCGGCGACCGCGTGTTCGCGCGAGAGCTTGGAGGTCTCCTTGGACGCGCCGGTCATCAGCGGCCGCAGCCCCGCGTAGGTGCCGACGATGTCGGCGCGGGTGAGCGGTTCGCGCAGCAGCGAATTGACGTGGTCG
Organism: Nocardia tengchongensis; assembly: GCF_018362975.1. Lineage (NCBI taxonomy): Bacteria > Bacillati > Actinomycetota > Actinomycetes > Mycobacteriales > Nocardiaceae > Nocardia > Nocardia tengchongensis. The sequence continues at coordinate 7,939,187 of NZ_CP074371.1, read as the reverse complement.
AGGATGTACTGGACGTCCCCGGCGGTGGCGGTCGGGTGGTTCTTGTCCAGCGACCAGTCGGTGTCGGTGGTGCCGATGATCCAGTGCTCGGCCCACGGGATGACGAACAGCACCGACTTCTCGGTCTTCATGGCGATGCCGGTGCCCATGTCGAGCTTCTCGCGCGGCACCATGATGTGCACGCCCTTGGACATGCGCACGTGGAACGGGAATTCCACGCCGGTCATCTTGATCATGTCGTCGGTCCACACGCCGGTCGCAGAGATCACGGTCTTGGCCCGGATGCTGTGCTCCAGACCGGTTTCCAGATCCAGCACCCGCGCGCCCACCACCTGTTCGCCGTCGCGCAGCAGCCCGGTGACCTTGGTGCGGGTCAGCACGGTGGCGCCGTGCTCGGCGGCGGTGCGCGCGATCATCATGGTGTGGCGGGCGTCGTCGACCTGGGCGTCGTAGTAGCGGATGGCGCCGGTCATGGCGTCCGCCTTGAGTGCGGGGGCCAATTCCAGTGCCTTGGAACGGCTCAGGTGCTTGTGCATGGGCACCGAGCGCGCGCCGCCCATGGTGTCGTAGAGGGCGATGCCCGCGCCGATGTAGAAGCGCTCGTAGTGCTTCTGCAGCGGGAATAGGAACGACACCGGGTGCACCAGGTGCGGGGCCAGTTTGTTGAGCAGCAGTCCGCGTTCCTTCAAAGCCTCACGGACCAAGGCGAAGTCGTACTGCTCCAGGTAGCGCAGGCCGCCGTGGATGAGTTTGGAGGACCGGCTCGAGGTGCCGGCGGCGAAGTCGCGCGCCTCGACCAGGGTGACGGACAGCCCGCGCGAGGCCGCGTCGAGGGCCGCGCCCGCTCCGGTCACTCCACCACCGATCACGAGCACGTCGATTTCGGTGTCGCCGAGGCCTGCGATGGCCCGGGCGCGGTAGGCGGGATCCAGCTGTGCGGACACGAAATGCTCCTTGTTATCGGTATTTTCAGGCTCGAGATGAGTGCCGGTCACCGCTCAGTCCTCGTCGTCGTCGAGATCGACCCAGTCGAGGGTGCGGGACACGGCCTTGCGCCAGCGGGCGTAACCACGCTGCCGCTGCTGGTCGGTCATGGTGGGTTGCCAGTTCTTGTCCTCGTGCCAGTTGGCGACGAGTTCGTCTGTGCTGCTCCAGAATCCGACCGCGAGCCCGGCGGCGTAGGCGGCGCCGAGCGCGGTGGTCTCGGCGACGACCGGCCGGGAGACCGGGACGCCGAGGAAGTCGGCCTGGATCTGCATGGCGAGTTCGTTGGAGGTGACACCGCCGTCCACGCGCAGCGTGTCGAGGGCGACCCCGGAGTCCTGCTGCATGGCCTCGACCACGTCGCGGGTCTGGTAGCAGATGGATTCCAGTGTGGCCCTGGCGATGTGGGCATTGTTGCTGTAGCGGGACAGGCCCACGATGACGCCGCGGGCGTCCGCGCGCCAGTGGGGCGCGAACAGACCGGAGAAGGCGGGCACGAAGTAGACGCCGCCGTTGTCGGAGACCTGCCGGGCCAGCGCCTCGACCCGCTCCGCGCCGGAGATGATGCCGAGCTGGTCGCGCAGCCACTGTACGGCCGACCCGGTGACGGCGATCGAGCCCTCGAGCGCGTACACCGGTTTGTCGTCGCCGAACTGGTAGGCGACGGTGGTGAGCAGGCCGTGCTTGGAGCGCACGATCTCGGTGCCGGTGTTGAGCATGAGAAAATTGCCGGTGCCGTAGGTGTTCTTGGCCTCGCCGGGCCGGAAGCAGACCTGGCCGACGGTGGCGGCCTGCTGGTCGCCGAGCACACCGGCGATCGTCACGGCGCCCTTGAACGGGCCGCCCGGGTAGGTGGTGCCGAAGCCTTCCGGATTCGACGAGGGCGCGATGCGCGGCAGCATGCTGCGCGGCACGTCGAACACCGCGAGCAATTCCTCGTCCCAGTCCAGGGTTTCGAGATCCATGAGCATGGTGCGCGAGGCGTTGGTCGGGTCGGTGACGTGCACGCCGCCGTGGACGCCGCCGGTGAGGTTCCAGATGATCCAGGTGTCGGGGGTGCCGAAGAGCGCGTCGCCCCGCTCGGCGTCCGCGCGGACGCCGGGGACGTTGTCGAGGATCCAGCGCAGCTTGCCGCCGGAGAAGTACGGCGCGGGCGGCAGTCCGGCGCGTTCGCGAATCAGATCGCCGTGGCCGGCCTTCTCCACCTCGGCCACGATGCGGTCGGTGCGGGTGTCCTGCCAGACGATGGCGTTGTAGTAGGGGCGTCCGGTGCGGCGGTTCCACACGATGGTGGTCTCGCGCTGATTGGTGACGCCGACCGCGGCCAGGTCGCTCGCGGTGAGTCCGGCTCCGGCCAGGGCGCTCTTGATGACGGTGCGGGCCCGCTCCCAGATCTCGTCCGGATTGTGTTCCACCCAGCCGGCCTGCGGAAGGATCTGCTCGTGTTCGAGTTGATGGCGGGCAATCACATTGCCGCTGTGGTCGAACACCATGAATCGCGTGGAGGTCGTGCCTTGGTCGATGGCTCCGACATACTGCGTCATCGCGGTCCTTTCCGGAGGCTCGTCATTGAGTCCGTATGCCCAGGTCGAGCGGCGGTTACCGGTCCTAGCCGGGCCCGAGGTCCACGCTACGAAGCGGGAGGTCGTCCGCACAGAGGACGCGTTCGACAATGCCGAACGGTTTGCTGGTAGGTTTCGGGCATGCCGGGTCCGATTCAGTCGATCGAGCGTGCCGCGGCCATCCTGCGGCTGCTCGCGCGCGGGTCCGGGCGGATGGCGGTCGGCGAGATCGCCGCGGCCCTGGGTCTGGCCAAGCCGACCGCGCACGGCATCCTGCGCACCTTGCAGGGCGTCGGATTCGTCGATCAGGACCCGGTGAGCGGCAAGTATCTGCTCAGCCCCGCGCTCCAGGACCTCGGCCGCCGGGCACCTGGACGCCAACGAACTCCGGTCGCGGGCCATCAACCGCGCCGACGCCCTGGCCGCGCGCAGCGGCGAATCGGTGCGGATCGCCGCGCCGGTGGAGGGTGCGATCGTGGTGATCCACCACGTCTTCCGGCCCGACAACACCGAGCAGGCGCTGGCGGTCGGCGAGGAACTGCCCCCGCACGCCACCGCTCTCGGCAAGGTGCTGCTGGCCTACGACAACGACCTCGCCGACGGCCTGCTCGAAGGCGCCCTGCCCGCCCTCACGCACCGGACGATCATCGATCCGGGGTCGGTGCGGCGCGCGATCTCCGACGTGCGCCGGGCCGGCTGGGCCGGTGATATCGGCGAATACCGTTCCGGTGAGGCGAGTGTCGCCGCGCCGATTCGCTCCCGGGGTGGTTTGGTGGTCGGTGCCATCGGCGTCACCGGGCCGATCGACCGGCTCTGCGACGGGCAGCTGCGATTCCGGCCCGCTCCGATCGGCCAGGTCCGCGACGCGGCGGCCGCGGTATCGCGGGATCTCGGTGGCGCGCAATGATTTTCCCGGAGAGGGGCAGGCTCGGATGACGCAACGGTATGTGCTCGCCATCGACCAGGGCACCACCTCCACCCGGGCCATCCTCTTCGACCAGCGGGCCCGGCTGAGCGGGGTGGCGCAGCGCGAACACCGGCAGCACTACCCGCGGCCGGGCTGGATGGAACAGGACGCCGTGCAGATCTGGCGCAATGTGGAGCGCATCGTGCCTGCGGCCCTGCGGGATTCGGGCATCACCGTCGATCAGGTGGCGGCGGTGGGCATCGCGAATCAGCGGGAGACCACCGTGGTGTGGGACCGCGCCACCGGTATTCCGGTCGCGCGCGCCATCGTCTGGCAGGACGTGCGCACCGAGGAACTCGTGGCGCGGATGCGGGAAACCGCAGGGGCGGAACGCATTCGCGAACTGTGCGGCCTGCCGCTGGCCACCTACTTCGCCGCGCCGCGGCTGCGCTGGCTGCTCGACCGCACCCCCGGCCTGCGGGAACGGGCCGAGCGCGGTGAGGTGCTGTTCGGCACCATGGAGACCTGGCTGATCTGGAATCTGACCGGGGGCGTCCACGGGGGAGTGCACGTCACCGACGTCACCAATGCCGGGCGCACCCTGCTGATGAACCTGGCCACCCTGCAGTGGGACGCGGAACTGTTGCGGTTCTTCGATATTCCGGCGGCCATGCTGCCCCGGATCGAGCCCTCCACCGGTGACTTCGGCACCGCCGCCGCGGTGCTGCCCGGGGTGCGCATCGCCGCGGCGCTGGGGGATCAGCACGCGGCGCTGTTCGGGCAGACCTGCTTCGCGCCCGGCGAGACCGAATGCACCTACGGCACCGGCGGATTCCTGCTCATGAACACCGGCAAGGAGCTGGTGCGCTCCGAGCACGGGCTGCTCACCACCATCGGCTATCAGGTCGGGCCGGAGCCGGTGTACGCGCTGGAGGGGCCGATCGCGGTGACCGGTTCGCTGGTGCAGTGGCTGCGCGACAACATCGGCCTGATCGCGAGCGCGCCGGAGATCGAAACCCTCGCCGGCACAGTGGAAGACAATGGCGGCTGCTATCTGGTGCCCGCCTTCTCCGGGCTGTACGCGCCGCACTGGCGCAGTGACGCGCGCGGTCTGCTCATCGGCCTCACCTCGTATATCACCAAGGGGCACATCGCCCGTGCCGTGCTGGAGGCGACGGCGTGGCAGACCCGCGACGTGGTCGAGGCGATGAACGCCGACTCCGGCCTGCGCGCCGGGGCGCTGCGGGTGGCGGGTGGCATGACCTCGGACAACCTGCTCATGCAGATCGTCGCCGATGTCCTCGACATCCCGGTGATGCGGCCGATCGTGGCCGAGACGGTGTCGCTGGGCGCGGCCTACGCGGCGGGCCTGGCGGTCGGTTTCTGGCCGGATCTCGAGGGCCTGCGCCACAATTGGCGCGTGGCGGCCCAATGGCTGCCGCGCATGGACCCGGCATTGCGCGCCGCGGAATACGACAACTGGCAGCGGGCGGTCCGGCTTACCTACGGTTGGCTGCGGCCCGAGAAGCCCTTGACCTAACGTGGCAGGTATGCGGCTCTACGTCGGTTGCGCAATGTGGACACACCCGGACTGGCAGGAGAAGCCGATACCCCCGGCCGAACGCCTGCGCGCGTACTCCTCCTGGTGCAACGCGGTGGAGGGCAACACCACCTTCTACGCCGTCCCGCAACGCCGGACCGTCCAATCCTGGGCCCGCCAAACCGATCCCGACTTCCGGTTCGTGATGAAGCTGCCCCGCACCATCACCCACGACCGCCGCCTCACCGGCGTCGACGCCGACATGTCGGCGTTCCTGGACGCCATCGAACCACTGGGCCGCCGCCTGCACTCGCTGTGGATCCAACTGCCCGGTTCCTTCACCAACCTGACCGCCCTGGCCGATTTGCTCGACGCCATTCCCTCCCACCACCGTTGCGCCGTCGAGGTCCGGCACCCGGCGTTCTTCGAAAACGAGCGCGCCATTACGCAACTCGAAGCGGTATTGACCGCGGCCGGCGCGGAGTGGATTCCCTTCGACACCACAGTTTTGTTTTCCGCCCCGCCCGGCAGCGCTGCCGAATACGAGGCCTGCTCCAAGAAGCCCAACAACCCCCGGCGCACGCGCGCCCTGACCGAATTCCCCATCGTCCGCTACCACGGTCGCGATGATGTGGCGACCACCGTCGCGGGCTGGCAGCCCTGGATCGACACCACCGTCGCCTGGCTGCGGGAAGGTCGTTCCCCCACGGTCTTCATCCATACCCCCGACAATGCGGCCTCCCGCACCCTGGCCCGCCGCTTCCACGCCGAAGTGGCCGCCCGCCTGCCCGCCCTGGAACCCCTGCCCACCCCGGAGCCCACCGACCCGATGACGCTGTTCTAGTTCGCCGGATGGCGCACGGTGGAGGGGTGCTGTCCGCTCCCCGCCACCGTGCGCCGCCGGGTGATTCAGCCGATGAATACCGGCGGGGTGGGGTCGCGCCGCGCGTCGCGGGCCAGCGCCTTGTCGCGCTGTTCCTCGAAGCGGACGACGTCCTTCTCGAGTTTGTCCAGGTACTCGCCGACCTCGTTGCGGCGGCGTTCGCCGGCGGACCCGAAGTCGGTGCGCTCGAAGATGTTCCACTTCTTGAGGTTGGGTACCAGCACTTCCTCCAGGTGCTGGCGCAGGTCGTAGATGCCGTGTTTGGCCATCAGGACGCCGTTGCGGCGGAAATTGGGCATGCCCATGCCCGGCATCTGGAAGGCGAGAACGACATTGGCGATGGCATCCATGGCCTGGTCGGGTGAGAGGTCCAGGGCCGCACCGCACATGTCGCGATAGAAGATCATGTGGAGGTTCTCGTCGGCGGCGATGCGCTGCAACATGCGGTCCGCTATGGGGTCATGGCACGCTTTGCCGGTATTGCGGTGCGAAACGCGAGTCGCCAATTCCTGAAAGGTGACATAAGCGACGGAATGCATGAATCCGGCATCGGCGGCGATGAACTGGGTGTCGGAGTGCTTTCTGATCAAATGCGCTGGGTTGTATCCGTTCGTCATGTGCGTCATGCGCGCCTGTTCCAGCGCGACCGGATCCACGCCGCGGGTGACCACCAGGTAGTCCCGGATCACGATTCCGTGCCGGTTCTCCTCGGCGGTCCAACGGCCCACCCAGGTGCCCCACGGCCCGTCCTGGGAGAAGTTCTCCGCGATCTCCCGATGGTAGCTGGGAAGGTTGTCCTCGGTCAGCAGATTGGTGATCATGGCGGCCTTGGCGACCTCGCTGAGCGCCGATTGCGTGGGATCCCAGTCGGCGCCGTCCATTGCTGCGAAGTTGCGACCGTGGTCCCACGGGACGTAGTCGTGCGGATGCCAGTCCTTGGCCATCGATAGATGGCGGTTCACGTTCTGCTCGGCAATCGGTTCCAGCTCGATGAGCAGCTCCAACTGCGTGAGACTCCTGGCCACGATCGTATGCCCTCCCTTGAAATGGCTCGGCACTGCGGGAATGATGCTCGGGAGATCCGGCGATCGCCGCCGCGGCGAAAGGCGCCCTGGCGATTGAAAAGGGATGCCCGCGTGTCGCTTAATGGGACTGGTCGGCTTCGCCTCGGATAATCTAGCTCAGTTCGCCGAAGATTGGCCTCATCCCCCGCCGGAGTATTGACGGCCGGGCCCGCTCGCTGGTTTCCACCCGCCCTTGACAGCCCACGCGAATCCAAGATCGATTCGCCGAAGCATTGCTACGGAGAGAGTGAACATGCAGACGCCCAACCGCCGGCAATACCCCAATGTCGTTGTCACCGCGCTCGCCGCGACCACCTCGATCGCGGGAGATGTCGACTCGACGTGGAAGGGTCTACTCAACGGCGAGAGCGGAATCGACGTGCTCGAGGACAGCTTCCTCGACGACTTCGGCCTCCCGGTCCGCATCGGCGGACACCTCAAGGTGTCGCCCACCGATCAGTTATCCAAGGGCGAGGCGCGCCGCCTGTCCTACGTCGAGCAGATGGCGGTGGTGCTGAGCCGCGAGGTCTGGGGCAACGCCGGGGCGCCGGAGGTGGACAAGGACCGGCTGGCCGTCTCCATCGGCACCGGCCTGGGCGGCGCGGAAATGCTGATCACCACGCGCGACAAGCTGATCAACGGCGGCTACCGCAAGGTGCTTCCGAACACCGTGCAGGCCGTGATGCCGAACGGCGCGGCCGCCTGCGTCGGGGTCGAACTGGGCGCGAGGGCCGGTGTGTCCACGCCTGTTTCGGCTTGTTCGTCCGGTTCCGAGGCGATCGCGAACGCCTGGCGCACGGTCGTCATGGGCGACGCCGACATCGTGGTCACCGGCGGCGTGGAGGGCTCCATCCAGGCCCTGCCCATCGCCGGGTTCTCCATGATGCGGGCCATGAGCACCCGCAATCACGACCCCAAGGGCGCCTCGCGGCCCTTCGATCTGGACCGCGACGGCTTCGTCTTCGGTGAGGCGGGCGCGCTCATGGTCATCGAGACCGAGGAGCACGCGAAGGCGCGCGGCGCCACCATCCACGCCCGGATCATGGGCGCGGGCGTCACCTCCGACGGATTCCACCTGGTCGCACCGGATCCCGAGGGCACCGGCGCGGCTCGCGCCATGAGCCGCGCGATGGAGTTCGCGGGGCTGTCCAAATCCGATGTCACGCATATCAATGCCCACGCCACCGCCACCCCGATCGGCGACACCGCGGAGGCGAACGCCATCCAGCAAGCTGTTGGCAACCATGCTGCGGTGTATGCGCCCAAGTCCGCCCTCGGGCATTCCATCGGTGCGGTCGGCGCCCTGGAGTCGGTCATCACCGTGCTCAGCGTCCGGGACGGAATCATCCCTGCCACACTGAATTTGGAGAACCAGGACCCCGAGATCGATCTCGACGTGGTGAAAGGCCAAGCCCGCCCGGGCCGCTACGACTACGCCCTGAACAACTCGTTCGGTTTCGGCGGGCACAATGTTGCTATCGCTTTCGGCAGGTACTGACCCTCTGCTAGAGTCCCCAAGCCCCCAGCTACATTCGGGCTTTCGTGTCGATCTTTGTTCGGTGTCACTGCGCGGTTCTGACGGACCGCGAGCTGAAAAAGGATAGGGAATGATCGGCGAGACCTTCGATGACTATCTGGACGAGCACGGCAACATCAAGATCCCTGACAACCAGACCATGATCGACCTGGTCGACAAGCATGTCGCGGCCAACGGGGACGAGCTCGCCTACCGCTATATCGACTATTCGCGTGAACGCGACGGTGAGTACCACGACATCACGTGGAACCGCTTCGGTGTCCGGCTGCGTGCGGTAGCCGCCCGGCTGCAGCAGGTCACGCAGCCGGGTGACCGCGTCGCCATCCTCGCCCCGCAGGGCCTGGACTACATCGTGGCCATGTACGCCTCGGTGTACGCGGGCAATATCGCGGTGCCGCTGTTCGATCCGGACGAGCAGGGCCACACCGACCGGCTGCACGCGGTGCTCGAGGACTGCACACCGTCGGCCATCCTGACGGTCGGCTCGGCGGCGGCCGGCGTGCGCGAGATCTTCAAACACCTGCCCGCGCCGCAACGTCCGCGCATCATCGCGGTCGAGGCCATCCCGGACGGTGTGGGCGAGAGCTGGGTGCGCCCCCACCTGCAGATGGACGATGTCGCCTACCTGCAGTACACCTCGGGCTCGACCCGCATCCCGGCCGGTGTGGAGATCACCCACCGGGCGGTCGGCACCAACCTGCTGCAGATGATCGACGCCATCGGCATCACCGAGAAGGCCCGCGGCGTCACCTGGCTGCCGCTGTTCCATGACATGGGACTGCTGACCGTCATCCTGCCCACCCTGGGCGGCAAGTACATCACCATCATGTCGCCCAGCGCCTTCGTGCGCCGGCCGCACCGCTGGATCAAGGAATTGGCCGCCCAGGAGGACGGCGCCGAGATCTTCGCCGCCGCACCCAATTTCGCCTTCGAGCACGCGGCGGCGCGCGGATTGCCCAAGGCCGGTGAGGAATTGGACCTGTCCAATGTGATCGGCCTGATCAACGGCAGCGAGCCGGTGTCGGTGACCTCCATGCGGAAGTTCAACGAGGCCTTCGCCCCCTACGGGCTGCCCAAGACCGCGATCAAGCCCTGCTACGGCATGGCCGAGGCCACCCTGTTCGTCTCCGCCACCAAACGTGAGGACCAGGCCCGCACGGTCTGGGTGGACCGCACCAGGCTCAATGCCGGGCGCATGGTCGAGGTCGACGAGCACGCGGACAACGCTGTCTCCCAGGTGTCCTGCGGGTATGTGGCGCTGTCGCAGTGGGCAGCCATCGTGGATCCCGAGACCGGCGCGGAGAAGCCCGAGGGCGAGGTCGGCGAGATCTGGTTGCACGGCGCCAACATCGGCCGCGGCTACTGGGGCCGCCCCCAGGAGAGTGAGGCCACCTTCCACAACCGGATCACCGTCCGGCAGGCCGAGAGCCACGCGGAAGGCACCGAGCCGGAGGCGAACTGGATGCGCACCGGCGATTTCGGCGCGTACTACGACGGCGAGCTGTTCATCACCGGCCGCGTCAAGGATCTGGTGATCGTGGACGGGCGCAACCACTATCCGCAGGATCTGGAGTACTCCGCCCAGGAGTCCAGCACCGCGCTGCGCCCCGGGTTCGTGGCCGCCTTCTCGGTCGCGGGCGATCAACTCCCCGACGAAGTCGTCACGGTCAACGGCGCGACCCCTGCCACCGGAGCCGAGCAACTGGTCATCGTGGCCGAACGTGGCACCGGCGCGGCCAAACTCGACCCGGACCCGATCACCGAGACCGTCCGGGCCGCCATCGCCAAGCGCCACGGCGTCACCGTCCGGGACCTGCTGCTGGTCCCCGCCGGGTCGATTCCCCGCACCTCCAGCGGCAAGATCGCCCGCCGCGCCTGCAAGGCGGCCTATCTGGAGGGCACCCTCCGGGGTGGTCACCGCCAGCAGGCCTTCCCCGACCACATCGACTGACCCGGCTTCGCCGAGTGACACGCCGGGGCGTGCCACTCGGCGCTTGCAAATAGTCAGCAACCTTTTGGTTCGGCCGCTTTCCGAATCGAGTCATGCGTCAATTCTCGAGCCGGACCGTGGTAGCGGGCTCGACCGCGCGGGCCGCGTGGGCGGCCAGTGCGCGGGCGGCAGCGTTCAATCGGGTGCGGGCATCGACATCGGCAACCAGTCCGTCAGGTCCGACCGCGCTCTGCAGAACCGTGATTCGGCCGCACGCCGCCTCGACCAGTTCGGCCCCGACATAGCCGAGCACCGTGCGCAGCGTCGCCACCGCGGCCTCGCCGCGACCTTCATAGGCGACATTCACATAAGCGACCGGCTTGTCGCTGAGATCGGCATTGCCGACCGTCCACTCCAGCAGGTTCTTGAGGCTGCCGGGGATCATGCCCGCGTATTCGGGGGTGCAGAACAGCACCGCGTCGACCTCGGCGAGCTGCCGATGCAGCGCCAGCACCGCGGGCGGCTCGGGATCCGTGCCGGGGACGAAGGCGGGCAGGTCGAGCAGGCCCTGGTACCGGACGGCCACGAAATCGGACCCGGCGTCGGCGGCCACGGTGCGCAGCGCGGCGGTATTGGTGGAGGCCTCACGGGTGCTGCCCGAGATCAGCAGGATGCGGGGAGTCGTCACCCCTGCGGCAACCTGGCCGGGGCCGGGAGTATTTCGCCTCGACGAGGCTGTTGTCTCGAATGCGCCGTCCCAGCGTGTGGGAGTTGTTGTGACAACAGGTGTCGGCATCTCGCAGACTGGGTATGGTTTCGAGCAGCCGGACTGTCCGGGACAGCTGATGCCCCTCGGATCAGGTTGCGCGACAACTGCATAACGAGAGTTAGTGCGAGAAGGGCAGGCAACGATGACTGCGGACACCAACCGCCTCGATGAGGCGGCGGTCGGTGCGTTCGGACCCGGCCGATTGCTGGCCGCCGAACCGATGACGGCCCGGATGCTGCCCGGCCTGAAGCTGCCCGCGCGCGCCTGGCGCATCAGCTACACCTCCACCACCGTCACCGGAGCTCCGACGCAGGTCACCGGCACTGTCCTGGTGCCGAACACGCCGTGGCGCGGCCCCGGCTCGCGGCCGCTGGTCGGCTACGCGGTCGGCACCCAGGGCCTGGCGAGCACGGTCGCCGCCGCCTCCTGGCAGCTGCGCTTCGGCCTCGAATACGAGTCGGTCTTCCTGCGCGCGGCCCTGAACCGCGGCTGGGCGCTGGCCGTCACCGACTATCCGGGCCTGGGCAGTCCCGGCCTGCACCCCTACGTCATGGGCCGCGCCCTGGGCCCGGCCGTGCTCGACAGCATGCGAGCCGCGCGGCGACTGCCCGGCGCGGACCTGGATCCCGACGGCCCGCTGGGCATCTACGGCTACTCCGAGGGCGGCAACGCGGCGGGCTGGGCGCTGCAGCTGCAGCCCACCTACGCCCCCGACCTCGAGCTGGCCGGCGGCGCGGTCGGTTCCGCCCCGGCCGACATGCTCGACATGGTGAAGTTCCTCGACGGCACGCCCGCGGCGTTCCTGCTGTTCTACGGCGTGCTCGGCATCGAGGCCGCCTACCCCGAACTGAATGTGCTGCAGCACCTCAACCCGCAGGGCCGGGTGCTGGCCGCGCTGTTCCGCCGCACCCACATCGCCGCGGCCGGGCTGCTCGGCGTCGGCGCGGGCCTGCTGGTGCCCACCCGGGTCTCGACCTACTGCCACCGGCTGCCGTTCGAGGTGCCCGAGGTGAAGGCGCGGCTGCTGGAGAACCGGCTCGGCGGGATCGCGCCCGCCGCACCGGTTCTGGTCGCGGGCGGCACCGCCGAACAGGTCATCCCGTATCCGCAGGCCGTGCGGCTGGCGGAGGAGTGGAAGGCGCTCGGCGCGGACCTCACCATGCGCACCCTGAAGGGCCGCGAACATATCGGCGGCGCGATGGCCTTCGCCGGACCGGCCATGCGGTTCCTGTCCGAGCGACTCACCGAGCAGTCCGACGCGCCCGCTTTGCAGCGCGGCGCATAGCTCTCGAGCAGAAAGGGCCGGGATCCTGATCGGATCCCGGCCCTTTCGCGTGTCGCCTCAGCCCGCGACACCCCAGTGCAGGACGCGCGAGGTGAACAGCACCAGCCCCAGCGACACCACCGCGACGGTCACCAGCCCGACCACCGCCACCACGAGCGGCCGCCAGCCGGTGCGCGCCAGCTCACGAATGTTGGTGTTGAGCCCCACGCCCGCGAAGGTGAGCAGGAACGCCCACCGGGACACGTTGGCCAGGTTGGTGGTCTGCTGCTTGGACAGCCAGTGGAGGGTCGCGACCGCCGACACCGCCAGGAAGCCCAGCACGAACTTCGGGAACTTGGACCACACGAACGCGGCCTTGGCGCGCAGGCCGGGCGCGATGGCGTCGGCCTCGCCGCGCGAGGCCCAGTAGGCCGCGAAGCCCAGCACCACGAATCCGATCAGCGCGTTGCGGGTGGACTTGACCAGCACCGCCACCTTGCCCGCCTCGTCGGAGAACAGGTAGCCGGTGGCCGTGGTCTCGGCCGTATTGTCCACGGCCAGACCGGCCCACAGCCCGAACTCGTGATCGCTCAGCCCGATCGCGTGACCCAGCGGTGGCAGCGCGAACAAGGCGACCGCGCCGAGCGCCAGAATCGCCGCGATGGCATACCCGGCATCGGAGTTGCGGGCCCGGATCGCGCCCTTGCCCGCGATGATGGCCGACACCCCGCAGATGGAGGTGCCGATGGCCAGCAGCGATCCGAGCTTGCCGGACAGTCCGAGCCACCGCGCCACCGCGAGGATGATCGCCCCCGACACCGTCATGTCGATCAGGATCTGCAGGAAGCTGGTGCCGCCCAGCTTCGCGACGTCCCCGAGCACGAACCGCGACCCAAGCGCCACGATGCCGATCTTCAGCCAGAACTCGTAGGTGCCGACGCCGGGCCGGAAGATCGGGTGCAGGCCGACGGTATTGGTGATGAGCAGGCCGATGACGATGGCCCACAACACGTATTCGATATCGGGCACGGTCCAGTGGTTGTGCTTGGCCGCACTGTTCCACCAGATCTGCGAGTACTTGCCGAGCACGCCGACCGCGACCAGCAGCGCGATGCCGGGCAGATAGCCGAGCAGCCGCGCCACCGTGAGCTGCCCCGGTGATTCGTCGAATTCGGTTGCGGCGGTGTCGGCTTCGGTGCTCGTTCCGGGATTCAGGGTGGTGTCGCCCATGTCGTCACCACGGAATCTTCGGCAGCGCGCCGAGCACGGCGAGCACGACCACGACGCCCGACACGATCACCGACCACCAGTCGGCCCCGAGCCGCCCGAGGGCGTCGAGCCGGACTGATCGGGCCGCGGTCGTCGCCGGCGGGGGAGTGGGACTGTTCACCAGGAGCCTCCAGGTCATAACGCGGTACAGCGTCATGGACTATGGGGCCGCCGGAGGTTTTCGGACACCGTTGCAATCGGACTGATTCCAGCTCGCGTGGCCGAAAGTGCGGATTTTCTGGCCGACACTCTGTCATGCCGTCATAACCGCAGGTCGTAGCGTCGACCCATGCGATTCGACTATGACGTCATCGTGATCGGCTCCGGCTTCGGCGGCAGCGTGAGCGCACTGCGGCTGACCGAGAAGGGCTATCGCGTCGGCGTGCTGGAGGCCGGACGGCGGTTCGAGGACCACGAGTTCGCGCAGACGTCTTGGCGGCTGCGCAGGTACCTGTGGGCGCCGGCGTTGGGCTGCTTCGGAATTCAGCGGCTGGCGCTGTTGAAGGACACCTTCGTGATGGCGGGCGCCGGGGTCGGCGGCGGTTCGCTGGTCTACGCCAACACCCTCTACGAGCCGCCGGACAAGTTCTACGCCGACCGGCAGTGGGGTCATATCACGGACTGGAAGGACGAACTCGCTCCGCACTACGACCAGGCCAAACGCATGCTGGGGGTGACCGCCAATCCGGCCACCACACCGACGGACCGCGTCTTGCGAGACGTGGCCGAGGGCATGGGAATCGGCGACACCTACCGGCCCACCCCGGTCGGCGTCTTCTTCGGCGGGCCCGGTCGCCGCCCTGGAGAAGACGTCCCCGATCCGTTCTTCGGCGGTGCCGGACCGGACCGGCGCGCCTGCACCCACTGCGGTGAATGCATGACCGGTTGCCGGCACAATGCCAAGAACACGCTGGTCAAGAACTATCTGTATCTGGCCGAAAAGGCCGGCGCCGCAGTGCATCCGCTAACCACCGTCACCGATGTGCGACCGCTGAACGGCGGCGGCTACGCGGTGGAGACGGCCCGCACCGGGCGGGTGGTCCGCAAGCAGCGCCGCGAATTCACCGCCGAGCACGTCATTTTCGCCGCCGCCTCGCTCGGGACCCAGCGGCTGCTGCACCGGCTGCGGGACCAGGGCTCGCTCACGGGGATCTCCGACCGGCTCGGTCATCTGTCGCGCACCAACTCCGAGGAACTGCTCGGCGTGCGCAGCCGTGACCGGAACGCGGATTACACCAAGGGCGTGGCGATCACGTCCTCGATCCACCCCGACCACGACACCCACGTGGAGCCGGTTCGCTACGGCAAGGGCAGCAATGCGTTCGGCATGATGAGCACCCTGATGGTCGACGACGAGGGCGACACCGCGCGCTGGCGGCTCTGGCTGCGGGCGGCCCGCCGGCGGCCGCGCGACGCGGTCCGGGTGCACGATGCGCGCCACTGGTCCGAGCGCACCATCGGCCTGCTGGTCATGCAGTCGGTGGACAATTCCATCACGACCTACACCAAGCGGGGGCCGTTCGGACGCCGCATGACCACCAAACAGGGTGATGGTCAACCCAATCCGACGTGGGTTCCGGCCGGGCACGAGGTCGCCCGCCGGGTGGCGGACGCCATCGACGGCATCCCCATCGGCGCGAGCTCCAGCATCCTGAAGATCCCCATGACCGGCCACTTCATCGGCGGCTGCGTCATCGGCGATTCCCCCGCCACCGGCGTCGTGGACCCCTACCACCGCCTCTTCGGCCACCCCGGCTTGCACGTCATCGACGGATCCACCATCTCGGCCAACCTCGGCGTGAACCCGTCGCTGACCATTACCGCCCAGGCCGAACGCGCGATCTCGTTGTGGCCCAACAAGGGTGAGGCCGACACCCGGCCGGACCCGGGCTCGGCCTACCGTCGCATCGCGCCGGTCGCGCCGCGCGACCCGGTGGTGCCGCACACCGCTCCGGCGGCGCTGCGCCTGCCGATCGTGGAGATCAGGCCGCCCCGGGTCGAAACGTCGGGGGCATAGCTTCCGGGGCGCGAGAGGCTCCGGAATGCCGCAGGGCGGGCGCGAAACATGCGCCCGCCCTGCGGTTTTCGGTGGAGACGGTCAGAGCGCCAGTAGGCGCGCCTTGGCCTCGTCGTACTCGCGGATGAGGCGCTCGACCAGATCGGCGGCCGGGAGAACCGCGTCGACCGAGCCGATGCCCTGGCCCGAGCCCCAGATGTCCTTCCACGGCTTGGCGCCGGGCGTGGCGGCATCCGATTCGCCGGTGCCGAAATCCATGGCCGACGGGTCGGACTGGCCCAGGTTGTCGGGGTCCATGCCGGCCGCGGTGATGCTGCCGCGCAGGTAGTTGCCGTGCACACCGGTGAACAGGTTGGAGTAGACGATGTCGCTCGCGGCGGAGTCGACGATCATCTGCTTGTAGCCGGGCACCGCGTTGGCCTCGTCGGTGGCGATGAAGGCCGAGCCGATGTAGGCCAGGTCCGCGCCCGCGGCCTGCGCGGCCAGGATGGACCGGCCGTGCGCGATGGAGCCCGACAGCAGCAGCGGCCCGTCGAACCACTCGCGGATCTCCTGGACCAGCGCGAACGGGGACTGTGGTCCGGCGTGCCCGCCCGCGCCCGCGGCCACCGCGATGAGGCCGTCGGCGCCGCGCTCGACGGCCTTGTGCGCGAACACATCGTTGATGATGTCGTGCAGCACGATGCCGCCGTAGGAGTGCACGGCCTCGTTCACATCGGGTCGCGCGCCCAGCGAGGTGATCACGATCGGCACCCGATGCTCGACCACGGTCGCGAGGTCTTCCTCGAGCCGGTCATTGCTCTTGTGCACGATCAGGTTCACCGCGTAGGGCGCGGACGGCTGGTCCGGATTGTCGGCGTCGTGCTTGGCGAGTTCCTCGTTGATCCGCACCAGCCACTCTTTGAACAGTGACTGCGGCCGCGCGTTCAGCGACGGGAACGAACCCACGATGCCGGCCTTGGACTGGGCGATCACCAGCTCGGGTCCGGACACGATGAACATGGGGGAGGCGACCGCGGGCAGGCGCAGGCGCTCGGACAGGATGGGCGGCAGGCTCATGGACCAGATTCCTTCATCAAGGGGTTACCCGGCGTAGGTTACTCGCCGGTAAGAAAATCAGGCCGCGCGGGTTTCGGCCAGTCGATCATGGCGGGCGTAGCTGCGATCCGGGCGGTTCACCCGGGCCGCTCGTGCCATCATGCGTTCGGTCAGCCGGCGGCCGACCCGCTCGCTGAGCCCGGTCGCGCCCGGAATGAGTCGGCGCGGCACCTCGAGCACACCGTTGATCGCCGCCGTGGCCAGCACCGCCGCCAGGAAGAACCGGCTGTAGGGCATCTCCAGGAAGTCGGAGTTGGTCTTGCCCAGCAGGATTCGGCTGTAGGACACCGAGTAGAGGGTGAACGCGCGCCGCAGCGGGCGCGAGCGCAGATCGGGGCCGTCGAAGCCGTAGATCGGCCCGAGCGCGGACACCAGCGCCTTGGACAGTCGCCGCGAGTCCTCGTCGGGCAGGAATTCGTAGTCGGCCTGCAACCACAGCAGCCGCCAGGTGTCGGTCTCGTCGGCGGGCAGGATCTCCGGATCGAGCCCCATCAGATGGCCGACGTAGCGCCACTGGTGATAGACGGCCGCCTTCTCCTTCTTGGAGAAGGTCAGTCCGACGGCATTGCATCCCGCGATCGTGGCCAGCGAGAACAACATCAGCGTGCCCGCGGTCAGGGACTGGTTGATCGGGTGGTCCCACTGCTCGTAGTCCCAGTCCGGCCGCCGGTTCATGCCCGCGCGTACCTGGGCGTGCATGACGCGGACCCGCACGGTGTTCTTGAAGCCGGGACCGAACCGCTCCAGGCCGCCGCGCCCGGTCACGTCCACCCACCAGGTCGCGGTCTCGACCACCCGCCGCGGGGCCATCGCCTCCGCGGCCAGCCCGCCGGTGCCGACCAGCACCTTGCCCGCGCGCGAGGCCAGGTAGCCGCCGTTGAGCGAGAACATCGACAGCGCCAGATTGGTGGCCCACGGCCCGACCCGCCCGCTGACGCCCGCGGCCCGGTCCAGCTTCTCCCGATCCAGCCAGAAGGGCTCCGAATCCAGGTGCGCGAAAAAGGCTTTCAGCTCGGCGGGCGCGTCCGGCACGGCCTCGATGCCGTGTTCCAGCGCGGTCTCGAACAGGGCGCGCCCCTGTCCGGTGGGCAGTCGCCGGAACATCTCGATCAGGGCGTCGGCGAGCGGATCGCCCATCTTCGCGAACCGGCGGTAGGCCGCCTGCTGTTCGGGGGTGGGCCGGATATCGCCGGGGGCCAGCATCTTGACCCCGACATTGAAGGGGAACTCCCGGAAGATCACCGGATCGGGCAACTGCTCGGAACGCGCCATTGCGTGCCTCCTGTTGTGCGGAGATCTGGTGAAGGACGTCACCAGAACTTTGGTGATAGTCTTCACCAAACTTCGCGGCGTGGCAACAGACAGGCGGAACAGTGGACGCACCCCGTGGCCGATACGCCGGACTCAGCGCCGACGAGCGCCGGGCCCAGCGGCGGGAACGGCTGCGCGAGGTCGCACTGGACGTGATCGCCGAGGAGGGCATCGGCGGATTGAAGGTGCGCGCGCTGTGCACTCGCGCCGGCCTCAACGACCGCTACTTCTACGAGGCCTACTCCCACACCGACCGCCTGCTCTACGAACTGGTCGAGGAGCAGCTGGCCGCGGTGATCGCCACCCTCATGAGCGTCATCGCCACCGCCCCCGCCGACACCCGCGTCCGCCTGCGCGCCGTGGTCGAGGCCGGAGTAGCGGCCATCGCCGACCACCCCGCCCGCCGCCGGTTGACCATCGACATGCAGGCCACCGACGACTTACGCCACCGCAGAACCGAACTCGTGGACCTGGTCGCCAACGTCATGCTGGACCAGGGCCGGGAACTGCTGGGCGAGGAGGCCGTCCGCGGCGTGCACGCCGCCCTCGCCGCCCGCACCGTCGCCCACGGCGGCCTGGAGATCCTCACCGAATGGCTGCGCGGCGAACTGGACATCGACCGCGCCCAACTCATCGACTTCCTGGTCGCCATGATCCTGACCGCCTCCGAGATCACCACCACCGTCCAGCGCGAGATGGCTACCGGCTGAGGGCTATTCGGGCGGCGCGTCGGGGTCCTGGACGAGCATGTCGGACATGGTGGTGGCGATGAACTTGGGGATTTCGGGGGCGAAGTTGTGGAGGTAGAAGTCCATCCATTCGTGGCGTGAGCTGAGGAATGGGAAGTCGGTGGGGGCCATGTAGCGGATGGCGAGCATGGGCAGGGGGGCGTCGAGGGCGTGGAAGGACGGGTTGTGCAGGCCCGCGACGGTGCAGCCGGGGTAGAACTGTCCGAGCATCAGACCCTGTTCGACGAATCTGGTCTTCTGTTCGCGCTGAACGGCTTCGATGTCGGCGTACTCGGTGAGGTCCGGGAAGACCGCGAGGACGGCTTTGAGTCTGGAATCGGGTTCGTTCCGGGGTGGCAGGCTGGGGAACAGGTCGTACAGGTCGGCGACTATCGCGGCGATGTGCCCGCGGTCGATATCGCGCCCCTTGATGAACGCCGCCCACAGTGATTGCAGGGTGATGGCGTGACTGGTGTAGGGACAGACGGCGCCGGGCCGGCCCAGGTCGGGGTGAGTTCGGCACAGGTATTCGACCATCCACCGGCGCAGTTCGTCAGCCCGCGGGTACCAGCCGTCAGCGGCTGCGATGTCGGGGTCGAACAGGTTGACTGGTTCGACGCCGGAACGTGTTCCGACGATTCGGTCGCTGTTCATGATCGGCTTGTCCTTGCTGGTGTTTGTGACTCCGTGGGGGCGGTGCGGGTGGATCGGAAGTGCTCGGTGAGAACGACGCCGATGGCGCGCAGCGCATCTCGATCGGTCATCCGTTCGTGGCGGACGGGAACCCGGTGCTCGGTGATCCGCCCGGTGACGTAGGTGTGCCAGGCGCGAGCGGGAGCAGCCCCGCCGACGGGGTCGTCGGCGGCGCTGAAGTAGAGCAGGTCACCGTCGAACTGTCCGGCCCGGTGTTCGAAGGTGAGGTCGATCAGCCGGGTGTAGTCGGCTTGCAGGCGCACCACATGCTCGGCGGTCACCTCGGTGAACAATCCGCCTTGCCGGTGCAGCAACTCGGTCGCGGCCTCGACGGTCAGTTCGGCGGGGCCGTCCGGAACCGCGATACCGCCGAACTCGGCGAGCATCGTCGCCACCGAGGGTGTCGGAGCCCGCACGCTGTCGGAGGTGACGACGCGGGTGTCCATCATGGCCAGGGTGGCGACGGAGTCGCCGTCGCGGCGGAGTCGGACGGCCATGGCGTGCGCGATGGTGCCGCCGAGCGAATAGCCGAGCAGATGGTAGGGGCCGTGCGGTTGGACGGTCCGGAGTTCCTGCACGTAGCGGGCGGCGAGCTCGTCGAGGGTGTCGAACCGCACGGTGGGGTCGGTCAGCGCGGGGGACTGCAGCCCTCGGACGGGCTGGTCGGGATCGAGGTGCTGCACCAATCCGCTGAAACCCCAAGCCAATCCGATCGCCGGGTGGATGCAGAACAGCGGCGGCTCGGTGCCGGCCGCGCGCAGCGGCAGCATCACCGCGAGCGCGCCCGTGAGATCCTGTCCGTCGACCTCCGGCCCGGCGTCGCGACGGTCCTCGATGCGGCGGGCCAGCGCTTGCGGCGTCGGATCGGTGAACAGCCACTGCAGCGGCACGGTGACACCGGTGGACTCCGCGAGCCCCGCCACCAGCTGGGTGGCGGCCAGCGAGTTGCCGCCGAGGGCGAAGAAGCCGTCGTCGACCCCGATGCGTTCGAGATCCAGGGTGCGGCCGAAGGCTTCACACACGGTGGCCTCGAGCGGTGTGGACGGCGCCCGGAACCGGGACCGGCCGCGCAGGTCGGGTACGGGCAGGGCGTTGCGATCGAGTTTGCCGGTGGCCGTGAGCGGAATCCGGTCGAGCGTCATGATGGCGGTCGGGATCATGTGGGTGGGCAGTCGGCCGGCGAGGTACCTGGTCAGCGTCACCACATCCGGTGTCGTATCCGGGGCGGGCACCACAGACCCGGTGAGCTGGTCGATTCCGTCGGGCCGGGTGTGGACCGCGACAGCCGCCCGGGCGACGTCGGGGTGGCCGCACAACGCGGTTTCGATGTCGCCGGGTTCGATGCGATGGCCGTTGACCTTGATCTGCAGATCGCTGCGGCCCAGGTAGCGCAGTCTCCGGTCGGCGGTCCAGGCGGCCAGATCGCCGGTGCGGTACATGCGGGACCCGGCCGGCCCGTACGGGTCGGGGACGAATCGTGCTGCCGTGAGCGCGAATTGCCCGTGGTAGCCGCGGGCGATGCCCGGTCCGGACAGATACAGTTCGCCGGGCACTCCGGGCGGGACCGGACGCAGTCTGCGGTCGAGCACGACGGCGGAGAACCCGCGGGCCGGACCGCCGATCGGCGGCGGACCGTCCGCGGTCGTGGTCTCGAGGACGCCGGTGCAGCATTGGATGGTGGTCTCGGTGGTCCCATAGGCGTTGATCAGCGTGCGGCCCCCGGCCCATCGGGCCGCCAGATCCGGTGAGCAGATCTCGCCACCGAGGAGCAAGGTGTGGAGAGTGTCGAGTCCGTCGGGGCGCAATGACGCGAGCACGGTCGGGGTACAGGCCGCATGGGTGACGCCCGCGGCCGAGATCCGTTCGGCCAGTTCGTCGCCCGCGACCACGTGCTCCGGCGCGAGCACCAGCGTGGCTCCGGCGGCCGCGGCGCTGAGCCATTCCAGGATCGACACGTCGAAGCTCGGTGAGGCCGCGGCCAGCATGCGCGAGGACGCGGTGAGGCCGACCTGCTCCCGCGCCTCGGCGGCGAGATTCGCGAGCCCGGTGTGGGTGACCACGACGCCCTTGGGGATCCCGGTCGAGCCCGAGGTGTAGATCAGGTAGGCCGGATGCTCCGGCCGCAGCGCGGCGGTGCGCTCGCCGTCGTCGATTGCGTTGGTGGGCACCGATATTGCCTTCGCCGCGAAATCGGGACTGTCGAGGATGAGCCAGGAGATGTGCTCCGGCAGCCGCTCTCGATAGGTCTCGGCGGTCAGCCCGACGACGGGACCCGCGTCGGCGAGAATGCCGCTGGTCCGTTCCTCGGGCTGGGCCGGGTCGATCTGCACGAACGCGGCGCCGGTCTTGGCGACCGACCACACGGCGATCATGGCGTCGATGGAGCGCGGTAATGCTACGGCCACGAACGATTCCGGTCCCGCGCCCGCGTCGATCAGTATCCGCGCCCACCGGTTCGAGACTTCGTCGAGTTCGCGATAGGACAACCGTTCCCCATCGCAGACCAACGCGTCGGACTCGGACCTCGCCGCGTCCGACAACACCTGCGGCAGTGTCGATGTCGCCACGTCGGCCGCACCCCGAACGGGTACGAAGCCGGTCAGCTCCTCCGGCGTCAGCAACTGGACACGTAGCGGTGAGCGATCGATGTCGTCGATGACGGCGTCGAGCACGCGCACCATCCGCCCGGCCAGGGCGTCGATCTCGTCCCCGGTGAACAGTTCGGGCAGGTATTCGAAGATCAGCTCCAGCCGGGCGCCGAGATGGACGATCAGGCCGAGCGGGTAGTGCGCGGCGTCCCGTCCCCGCACGTCGAGGACGTGCATCCCGGCGATGTCGGTGTCCGCGGACAGCCCGGCCGAGTCGACCGGGTAGGACTCGAAGACGGTCACGGTGTCGAACATCGCGCCGAACCCGGTCGCCCGCTGGATCCGGGCGAGTCCGAGATGGTCGTGGTCGAGCAGTGCGGCCTGTTCGGCCTGGACTCGTCGCAGCAGCCGGGCCAGACTCTCGCCGTCGTCGAGCCGGACCCGGACGGGCACGGTGTTGACGAACAGGCCGATCATCGATTCGATGCCGGGCAGCTGTGGCGGGCGGCCGGAGACGGTGGCGCCGAACACGACATCGTCGCGCGCCGTGGCGTTCGCGAGCACGATCGCCCAGGCGGCCTGGACGACGGTATTGAGGGTGCTCTCCTGCCGTTGGGCCGCCGCGACCAGCTCCGCGGTGCGGTTCTCGCTCAGCTGTACCCGGACTTCCCGCGCGGCGTCGGTGCCGCGGCGGTAGCCCGTGCGCGCCAGCAGGGTCGGCTCGGTGAGGCCCTCGAGTGCCCGGGTCCACGCCGCTTCCGCCGCCCGCTGATCCTGGGCCCGCAGCCACACCAGGTAGTCGCGGTAGGGCGGCACCGGGGCCAGCGCGCCGGGGTCGCTGTCGCCGGCGTAGAGGATCAGCAGTTCCCGGATCAGCAGTGGGGTGGACCAGCCGTCGATCAGGATGTGGTGCATGCTCAGCAGCAGCGTGTACCGCTGCGGGGCGGTGTTGATCAGGGTCAGGCGCAGCAGCGGCGCCGCGGTCATGTCGAAGTGGCGGTCGGCGTTCATGAGCCGATCGAGTTCGGCTGCGGCGTCGGCGTTCTCGGTGATGTCGAGATGAGTGAACGGCGTCTCGACCCGGCGGTGCACGATCTGGACCGGTTCCCCGGCGCTGTCCTGAACGAACAAGGTGCGCAGGTTCGGGTGCCGTCCGAGCAGAGTCTGTGCGGCGCGGTGTAACCGGTCCGCGTCGACGCGCCCACCGAGATCCATCCGGAGTTGCACAATGTAGTCGTCGCGGGCGCCCGCGGCGAGCTGGGCGTGGAACAACAGCCCCGCCTGCAGCGGCGTCAGCGACCAGATGTCTTCCAGCTCCGGGTATTCGGCCTCGAGCCGTTCGATCGCGGCCTGGTCCAGGTCGGCGAGTTCGATATCGCTGGGCGTCAGCCCGCCGGCGCCGGGCCGGGACGCGTGGTCCGCGAGCGCGGCCACCGCGTCGCGCCACAGTTCCGCGAGCTCGGTGACCTCGGCGGCGGAGATCGGTCCGGCCGGGTAGTCCCAGGCCGCGGTCAGGGCGGGTCCGTCCGGCGTGTTCTCGGTGACGGCGTTGACGGCCAGCAGGGCGGCCGCGGCCGCGTCGGGGGGCTGTACGCCGCCCGCGGTATCGCCGCCGGCGGGCATCCACCCGGTGTCGCGCAACGAGTCCGGAATGGTGTCGAACCGGCCGAGATAGTTGAAACTCACCTGCGGGTCGGGCATCGCGCCCAGGATGCGGGCGGTGTCGGCGTCGAGGTAGCGCAGCAGGCCGTAGCCGATCCCGTGGCCGGGAACACGCCGGAGTTGTTCCTTGACCGATTTGACGACGGCCCCGGCGGCGGGGCCCACGGCGAACGCGTCGTCGATGTCGATATCGGACAGGTCGAGCCGCACCGGGTAGGTGGTGGTGAACCAGCCGACGGTGCGGGTGAGGTCGGCGCCGGGCAGAACCGTGTCGTCGCGGCCGTGGCTTTCGAGCGTGAGCAGCGCGTGGGTGCCGGTGTCGCCGTGCCGGTTTCGCCATCGAGTCAACGCCAGTGCGAGCCCGGCGACGAGGGCATCGTCCACACTCCCGCGGAACGCGCGGGGCAGCGTGGTCAGTACGGCACGGGTCACGTCGACGGGCAGCGTCACCCGAACGGTGGCGACGGTGGACTGCGCGTCCACGACCGGATCGAGCGGGCGCGTCCCGATCGGCGGATCCGGGGCGGCGAGAGTGCCACGCCACCAGTCGAGTTCGTCGAGGTCGGCGGCCGCGGTGTCGAGCGCGTGCGCCCAGCGCCGCATCGACGTTCCGACCGGCTCGAGCCGCGGCGGTTGCCCGGCACTCACCTGAGCCCCGGCCACCATCAGGTCGGGAACGAGGATTCGCCAGGAGACTCCGTCCACCACCAGGTGGTGCGCGACGACCAGGAGCCGGCCCGGTTCGGCGGCGCAGTCGAACCAGACCAACTGCAGCACGATTCCCGCGGCGGGGTCGAGGCGGTCGGCGGCCGCGCGTGCCTCGGCGTCGGCGATCGCGTCGAACGCACTGCTGCCCGGCGCGGCGTCCACCCGCACCTGCCGGATGAGTCCGTCGGCGGATACCTCGGCCGGCTGCGTCTGCACCGCCCAGCCCGACGGGTGTGCGGGGTCGGGCAGTAGCCGGGCCCGCAGCATGTCGTGATGATCGATCACGGCT
Organism: Nocardia tengchongensis; assembly: GCF_018362975.1. Taxonomy (NCBI): domain Bacteria; kingdom Bacillati; phylum Actinomycetota; class Actinomycetes; order Mycobacteriales; family Nocardiaceae; genus Nocardia; species Nocardia tengchongensis. The sequence continues at coordinate 7,914,384 of NZ_CP074371.1, read as the reverse complement.
TGCACGGTCGCCGCTATGGCGGTGCGGTCGATGCCGGTCGGCAGTGTGAGCGTCACCCACTGGCAGAAGCTGTCGAACTCGCCGCGCTCGAACATCCAGCCCATGATCGGTGTCGTCGGCATCGAACCCACGCCGCCGCCGGGCAGTTCGGCCGGCAGGGCGGCCGCCGCGGCGCTGTCGCGGACGGCGCTCCGGGCCAGTGCGGCAACGGTTTTCTGCTCGAACACCTCGCGCACGGACAGCACCAGCCCCGCCGCCTTGGCCCGCGTCACCAACTGGATCGACATGATGCTGTCGCCGCCGAGGGCGAAGAACGAGTCGTCGAGCCCGATCCTGTCGATCCCCAGGATCTCGGCGAACAGTCCGGCGAGCGTGATCTCGGTCTCGGTGACCGGCGCCCTGAATTCGGTTCGGCCCGTGCCGAAGTCGGGCGCGGGCAGGGCCAAGCGGTCGATCTTGCCGGTCTCGGTCGTCGGCAGCGTGTCGAGCACCATCACCGTCGCCGGCACCAGGTGCGGGGCCAATCGTTCCTCGGCGGACGCGAGAACCGCGCCCGGGTCCAGGACGGCGCCGGGCTCGGGCACCACGTACCCGACCAACCGATCGCCGGTGGTGGAGCCGTGATGGACGGTCGCGACCGCGCGAGCCACGCCGGGGCAGGCCAGCAGACCGGTCTCGACGTCGCCGAGCTCGATGCGGAAGCCGCGAATCTTGACCTGGAAGTCCGTCCGCCCGACGTAGTCGAGGGTCAGCTCGCCGTCCGGTCGCCGCAGCCACCGCACCAGATCCCCGGTCCGGTACATGCGCTGCCCGTGGTTCGAGAACGGGTCGGCGACGAACCGCGACGCGGTCAGATCCATCCGGTTGCGGTAGCCGCGAGCCAGTCCCGGACCGGTGAGGTACAACTCGCCGACGACTCCGAGCGGCACCGGACGCAGCCACGCGTCGAGCACGAGCTCGCCGACGCCGCGGATCGGCCCGCCGATCGTCGGCGGCTCACCCGGCACCATCGGCGCGCCGGCATCGGTCTGGATGGTGGCCTCCGCCGGCCCGTAGGTGTTGATCAGTTTCCGGCCCGGCGCCCACTGCGACACCAGCCGTGGCGGGGGCGCCTCGCCACCGATCACAACGGTCGCGAGGGTTCCCAGCCCGGCCGGGTCGACCGTGCCCAGGGCGGTGGGAGTCAGCGCCGCGTGGGTCACCGAGTGCTGCGAAATGAGCTGCGCCAGTTCGGTTCCGCCGAGGACGGTCGGCGGCGCGATCACCAGCCGCCCGCCCGACGCGAACGCCCAGAGCTGTTCCAGGACCGCCGCGTCGAAACTGGGCGATGCGGCATGCAGCACCCGCGCGCCCGGCCCGAGGTCGAACCGCGAGCACTGCTCGGCCGCCAGGTTCGCCAGCCCCCGATGCGAGACCACCACGCCCTTCGGCACGCCCGTCGAGCCGGACGTGTAGATCACGTACGCGGGCTGATCGACCCGGACCGGACGGATTCGCTCGGCGTCGGTGATCGGCGTGGCCGGCAACCCCGCCAGCTCCGCCGCGACCGCCGGCTCGTCGAGGACCAGCCAGCGCACCGAATCGGGTAGCTGATTCCGCCACTGCGACAGCGTGATTCCGGTCTGGACGCCCGAATCGTCGAGCATGTGCTGGATCCGGCTGCCCGGATTGCGGGATCCACCGGGACGAATGCCGCCCCCGACTGCGCCACCGCCCACACCGCGAGCACCGACTCGTAGCAGCGCGGCAACCCGATCGCGACACTCGTCTCCGGTCCGGCTCCTCGACCGATCAGCAAGCGCGCCAGCCGATTCGACTCCGCGTCCAGCTCGCCATAGGTCCACTGCCGGTCTTCGGACATCACCGCCACGGCACCCGGATCCCGGGCCACCGTCGCCGCGAAGAGCTCCGGCAGTACCCGTTCCGGTATCGCGGGATCGCCTGCCACCGGCGCCAGTTCGCCGTATTCCTCCGGGGAGAGGAGCTGCAGCCGGGCCACCGGCAGCTCCGGGTCGGCGGCGATGTCGCCCAGCACGTCCAGGATCCGCCGCAGGGTCGCCGCGATGGTGTCCTGGTCGAAGAGCTCCGGCAGGTACTTGATCGAAAGGTGCAGTCGCGAGTCGACCCGCCCGACCACGCCCAGCGGATAGTGGGCCGCGTCGGCGCCGGTCACGTCGACCAGCCGCAGGCCGGCGATGTCGGTGTCCGCGGTCAATCCGTGCCGGTCGACCGGGAAGGACTCGAACACCGTCATCGTGTCGAACGCCGCTCCCGGCCCGGCCGCTCGCTCGATGTCGGCCAGGCCGACGAACTGGTGATCGAGCAGGGCGGCCTGCTCGGCCTGTATGCGGTCGAGCAATTGCCCGAGGGTCTCGGTGGCGTCGAGCCGGACGCGCACCGGCACCGTGTTGATGAACAGTCCGACCATCGATTCGATACCCGCGACCTGCGGGGTTCGTCCCGAGACCACGGCGCCGAAGGTCACGTCGGTGCGGGATGTCCACGCGCCCAGCACGATCGCCCACGCCGCCTCGATCATGGTGTTGAGCGTGATGCCGCGCGACCGGGCGCGACCGGTGAGCGCCGCGGTCTGCGCCTCGGTGAGTTCGCCGAGCACCTCACGGGATTCGGTGTAGCGGCGGCGCGGATCGGCCGCGGCCAGCAGGGTCGGCTCGTCGGCGCCGTCGAAGGCCCGGGCCCACGCGTCGAGCGAGGCGGCCGGGTCCTGCCGGGCGACCCAGGTGAGGAAGTCTCGGTAGGGGCGGACCGGCGGCAGCAGCGTGGCATCGCAGTCGCCGGCGTAGAGCACCAGCAGCTCCTGCAGCAGCAGCGGTGTCGACCAGCCGTCGAGCAGCAAGTGATGATTGGTCAGCATCAGCCGGAACTGTCCGGGGCCGGTGGTCGCCAGCGTCCAGCGGAGCAGCGGGGCCCGAGCCGGGTCGAACCGGGTGGCGCGGTCCGCGGCCATCAGCAGCGCCCACTCGTGTTCGCGCGCACTGTCATCCAGCCCGGACAGGTCCCGCTCCGTCCATGGCGCCTCGGCGGCGTCGTCGACCACCTGGACCGGTCCGGCGTCGGCGTCGGTGACGAACGCGGCGCGCAGGTTCGCGTGCCGGGCGAGCAGCACCCGGACGGCTCGGTGCAGCCGCTCCGCATCGACCCGGCCGCGCAGCTCGAGCACCAGCTGCGTGATGTAGGCATCCACCGACTGCTCCGACACCAGTGCGTGGAACAGCAGCCCCTGCTGCAGCGGGGCCAGTGGCCAGACGTCGCTCAGGGCCGGATACCGGTCCTCGAGTCGTTCGATCGCGGATTGCCCGATCCCGGCCAGCGTCAGATCCGACGGTGTTCGTCCTCCGGCCCCGGCGTGGCGGACGTGTCTGGCCAGCGCGGTCAGGGTCGAGCGCCACGATTGCGCGACCTCGCGCACCGCGTCGGCGGTGAGGAGCTCCGCGGGATACGACCAGATCATCCGCAGCCGTGGCCCGCTCGCCTCGTCCACGACGAGGGCATTGATGTCGAATACCGCCGGCACCGGCATATCCGGATGCCGGGTACCGGCCAGCTGTGCCGCGGCATCGCCGATGTCCACCGGTACCCATCCGGCCGCCGGTATCGCCTCGGCGGTTCCCGTGTCGCCGCGGCCGAGGTAGGTGAACGCGATCTGCGGCGGCGGCACGGCCGCGAGGATCGGCCCGGTGTCCTCGTTGAGATACCGCAGCAGGCCGTAACCCAGACCGTGGTCCGGGACGGCGCGGAGCTGTTCCTTGACGGCCTTGACCGCCGACCCGAGCGCGGGTCCGCCCGTGTACGCGTCGTCGAGATCGATGTCCGAAAGATCCAGGCGCATCGGGAAGCTTGTGGCGAACCAGCCGACCGTCCGCGACGGATCCGAGTCCGGGACAACGCCTTCCACGCGGCCGTCGCCTTCGAGGCGGATCGTCACGTCCGCGGATGGGCTCCCGGTTGCCGTGCGCCGCCATCGCGCGATGGTTACCGCCAAGGTGGCCAGCAGCCCGTCGTGCACATGCCGTGGAAGGCCGCGGGCACGGTGGTCAGCAGGGCAGCGGTCACCTCGGGGTCCACCTCGACCCGGACCGTATGGGCGGTGGCGACAACGTCGATCGCGGGGTCGAGCGGCCGTGACCCGATCGCCGGGTCGTCTCCGGCGGTCATCGCCTGCCAGAGTTCGAGCTCGGCGGCGCGCTCCGGACGTCGGGCCGCCTCGACCAGACCGTGCGCCCACCGGCGCATGGACGTTCCGGTCGGGGCCGAATCGAGTGGCTCCCGGGCGCCGGTCCGCGCCCACGCGGCCGTGAGATCAGGCGCCAGCGCCTGCCAGGAAACGCGATCGATCGCTGAACGATGCACGACCACGAGCACTGTGCCCGGCTCCGCCGGGTCCACGGGGTCGAACCAGACCACCTGTGTCACGATCCCGGCTCCCGGATCGAGCCGGTCCGCGGCGGCATCCAGCTCGGCCGACGCGAGCGTATGGAACTCGTCGGGCCCCAGCCCTGCCTGCCCGGTCACCTGAACCAGAACGTCGTCAGCGCGAATTGCTCCGGCGGGCAACACCTCCCATACCCACTGCCCGTCGGAGTCCTGGGTCAATCGCGCGCGCAGCATGTCGTGCCGATCGAGGACCGCCTGCACGGCGTCGGCGAGCTGCCGCCGGTCGACTCCCGCCGGCAGACCCAGCATCATCGCCTGCGCGTACCGGCCGGACGCCGACCCGGCCCGCTCGAGCAACTCGCGCATGATCGGCGTCAGCGGTAGCGGTCCCACGCCCGCGCCGGCCGGTTCCGCCGGAAGCGCTGTCGCCGAGGCATCCTCGCGGACGGCGACCTCGGCGAGTCTGGCGACCGTCGTGCGCTCGAACACGTCGCGGGGGGAGAACACCACGCCTGCCGCTCGGGCCCGGGTCACCAACTGGATCGACATGATGCTGTCGCCGCCGAGCGCGAAGAAGGAGTCGTCGATGCCGACGGTGTCGAGATGGAGCACGTCGGCGAAGGCCTCGGCGATGAGTTGCTCGAGCGGCGTCCGGGGCGCCCGATAGGGCTTGTCGGCGGCGAACACCGGTTCGGGCAACGCTTTTCGATCGAGCTTGCCGGTCGGGGTCAAGGGGATCCGGTCCAGCACCATGATCGAGGCCGGAACCATGTACGAGGGCACGTGATCGGCGAGATACTGCGTCACCAGCGTGGTGTCGATCGAATGCCCGGGTGTGGCAACGACGTACGAGATCAGGGACTGGGCTCCCGATTCGGCGCGATGGCCGATCGTGGCGGCGAAGCCGACACTTTCGTGACCGGTCAGCACGGCATCGATCTCGCCGAGTTCGATCCGGAGCCCTCGGATCTTGACTTGGAAGTCGGATCGGCCGAGGTGTTGGATCGCACCGTCGGGCGACCAGCGGACCACATCACCGGTCCGGTACATGCGCGCACCCGGCAGCCATGGGCATGCCACGAACCGCTCCGCTGTCAGCCCCGCCCGTCGGTGGTAGCCCCGAGCCAAGAGACCACCGGCGATGTACAACTCACCGGCCACACCCACCGGCACCGGCTGCAACCGCCGATCCAGCACCCACGCCGAGGCGCCCGGCATCGGGCGACCGATCGTGACCGATTCACCGGCTACCAGCGGGGAACTCACGATCGCGGCGATGGTGGTCTCGGTGGGTCCGTAGTCGTTCACCAGCCGGCGATTCCCACCCCAGCGCTCGACCAGTTCGGTGCCACAGTTTTCGCCACCGACGACCAGATGCCCCAGATCCGGCAACGGCCAGCGAGTGTCGTCGATCGTGGACAGGACGGAGGGGGTGACCAAGGCGTGGGTGACGTGTTCACGGTCGAGGAGTTCTGCCAGGGCGTCGCCGCCCGCGGCATCGCCGGGTGCGACGATCATCGCCGCGCCCGAACTCAACGGCAACAGCATCTCCATCACCGCGACATCGAAGCTCGGTGCGGCCAGATGCAATGTGCGGCTGTGGGGTTCGATGCTCAGTGCGGTGCGGCGTTCGGTGGTGCCGTTGTTCAATCCGCGATGGGTGACCGCGACGCCCTTGGGTAGTCCGGTCGATCCGGAGGTGTAGATGACGTAGGCGATGTCGTCGACCCGCAGCGGACGGACCCGATCACTGTCGGTGACCGGGAGATCGTCGCCCGCATCGAGGTAATCCGGTGTCAGCCAAGCGATATCGTCATCGGGCAGCCGAGAACGTGCCGATGCCACCGTCAGACCGGCAACCGCTCCCGCGTCGCCCACGATGTGACCGATGCGTTCGACCGGGCTGCTCGGATCGATCGGCAGGAACGCGGCTCCGGTTTTGGCCACCGCCCACACCGCCAGCACCGAATCCACCGAACGCGGTACAGCGATGGCGACGACATCTTCCGGACCTATCCCGCGCCGAATGAGCTGCCGAGCCCACCGATTCGAACGCTCGTCCACCTCCCGGTAGCTCCACTGCCGTCCCCCGGCCACGATCGCCACGGCATCGGGATCCAACCCGACCGCGGCCGCGAACAGATCGGGCATCGTGACCGGCGCGACGGGAGGTGGACCGTGGCGGGCGAGCAGGTCGGCTCGTTCGGCGGGGTCGAGGACCTCGATCGTCCCGACCGGTACCGCCGGATCGGCAGCCACCGACTCGAGTATCCGAATCCATCGTCGGTCGATGGAATCCACCGTCGCGGCATCGAACAGATCCGTGGCGTAGGTGACCGTCACCGTGATGTCACCGCCGTCGTGGTCCTGCGCGAGGATGAATTGCAGATCGAAGCGGGACACGCTGGTGGGGAGATCCACCATCGACAGTTCGAGATCGGGCAGCTCCAGCCGCACCGGCTCCAGATTCTGGAACGCCAGCATCACCTGGAACACCGGATGGCGAGCCTGGGACCGGTGCGTGACCAGGTGGTCCACCACTTGCTCGAACGGGACATCGGCATGATCGAAGGCATCCAGATCGGTCCGCCGCACCCGGCCCAGCAGATCGGTGAAGGACTCGTCCGGATCGATCTCGGTCCGCAACACCAGCGTATTGACGAACATCCCGACCATCTCGTCGAGCTCCGCCACACCGCGCCCCGCGACCGGCGTGCCGATCGGAATATCGGCGGACCCGCTCATCCGGGCGAGCAGCACCGCCAAGGCGCTGTGAATCACCATGAACAGCGACGAATTGTGCTGCCGCGCGACCTCGTCCAAGGCTCGGATCAACCTCGCACCGACCGAGAAACTTGCCGTCGCACCCCGATTCGACATCACCGCCGGCCGCGGCCGGTCGAACGGCAGATCGAGCTCCTCGGGCACGCCGTGCAAAGCTTGTGTCCAATAGCGAATCTGGCGGGCGCTCAGCGATTCCGGGTCGTCCGGCGAACCCAAGGTGTCCTGCTGCCACAGGGCATAGTCGGCGTACTGGACGGGCAGCGGTGTCCACGACGGAACCTCACCGCGGATCCGGGAGGCGTACGCGGTCGCCACGTCACGCGCCAGCGGCGCCATCGAGAAGCCGTCCGCGGCGATGTGATGCACCACGATGGCCAGCACATGTTCCGGCTCCTCGGCATCGGCGACCCGGAACAGCCGGGCCCGCACCGGCACCCGGGTGCTCACATCGAAGCCCTCGGTCACGAATTCGGTGATCGCCGCGACCAATTCGCCGAACGGGACCGCGATCTGCGTGGGCTCACGGTCCACGTGGTCGGCGGATTCGATCACCTGGATCAGCATCCCGTCGTGATCCGGGTACCGCGTTCGCAGCGATTCGTGCCGGGTCAGCACGTCGATCAACGCCAGTCGCAGGGCCTCGACGTTCAGCTCGCCACGCAGCCGCAGGGCGATCGGCATGTTGTATGCCCCGGAGCCGGTGTCGTACTGGTTGAAGAACCACATGCGTTGCTGCGCCGGCGCCAACGGCACCAGATCGGGGCGCGGGCCGGCGGTCAGCGGCGCTCGGGGCCGCCGCCCCGTCGTCGCATCCTGTTCCATCCGGGCGGCCAGTTCCGCGGTCGTGGTCGCATCGAACAGCAGCCGCACCGGGATCTCGAGACCGAGCACGGCCCCGAGGCGCGCCGCGACGCGGGTCGCGACCAGACTGTCCGCGCCGAGCGCGAAGAAGGAGTCGTCGATGCCGACGGTGTCGAGATGGAGCACGTCGGCGAGGGTCTCGGCGATGAGTTGCTCGAGCGGCGTTCGGGGTGGCCGGTAGGGCTTGTCGGCGGCGAACACCGGTTCGGGCAACGCTTTTCGATCGAGCTTGCCGGTCGGCGTCAACGGGATCCGGTCCAGCGCCATGATCGAGGACGGGACCATGTAGGGCGGAACACGATCGGCGAGATGTTCCGCCAACAGTACGGTGTCGATCGAATGTCCCGGCGCGGCAACGACGTACGAGATCAGGGACTGGGCTCCCGATTCGGCGCGATGGCCGATCGTGGCGGCGAAGCCGACACTTTCGTGACCGGTCAGCACGGCATCGATCTCGCCGAGTTCGATCCGGAGCCCTCGGATCTTGACTTGGAAGTCGGATCGGCCGAGGTGTTGGATCGCACCGTCGGGCGACCAGCGGACCACATCACCGGTCCGGTACATGCGCGCACCCGGCAGCCATGGGCATGCCACGAACCGCTCCGCTGTCAGCCCCGCCCGTCGGTGGTAGCCCCGAGCCAAGAGACCACCGGCGATGTACAACTCACCGGCCACACCCACCGGCACCGGCTGCAACCGCTGATCGAGGATCCAGGCCGAGACGCCGCGCAGGGGATGGCCGATCGTGACCAGCTCCCGCGCCGCCAAGGAGGTCAGCGTGACGGCGATCGTGGTCTCGGTGGGACCGTATTCGTTGAACAGTTCCCGATTCCCACCCCACCGTTCGACCAACTCGGTGCCGTAGTCTTCGCCACCGACCACCAGATGCCCCAGATCCGGTAGGGGCCACCGGGTGTGGTCGATGGTCGAAAGGGTCGAGGGCGTCATACACGCATGACTGACGTGTTCGCGGTCCAGCAGCTCGGCCAGTTCGTCGCCGCCGAAGCTGTCGCCGGGTGCGACGACCATCGTCGCGCCCGCGCTCAGCGCGAACAGCAGTTCCAGCACCGAGACGTCGAAGCTTGGTGAGGCCAGATGCATTGTGCGGGAGGATGGGTCGATGCTCAGGGCATCACGGTGTTCGACGGCGCAGGTGTGCAGTCCGCGATGGGTTACGGCCACACCCTTGGGCAGCCCGGTCGATCCGGAGGTGTAGATGACATACGCGATATCGTCGACCCGCGACGGACGCACCCGATCATCGTCGGTGACAGGCCGATCGTCGCCATTGTCGAGGTAATCCGCTGTCAGCCAATCGATGTCCTCAGGTAGCCGGGAGCGCACGGATGGCACGGTCAGGCCGACCGCCGCCCTCGAATCGGCCAGCATGTGGGCGACCCGATCGGCCGGATGGGCCGGATCGATCGGCAGGAAGGCGGCCCCCGTCTTGGCCACCGCCCACACCGCCAGCACCGAGTCCGCGGAACGCGGCACCGCGATCGCGACGACATCCTCCGGACCGATGCCGCGCTCGATCAGTTGCCGAGCCCACCGATTCGAACGCTCATCCATTTCGCGGTAGCTCGACTCCCGCCCTCCGGCGACGATCGCCACCGCCTCGGGATCCACCGCGACCGCGGTGGCCAGCAGTTGGGGCAGGGTGACCGGCGCCACCGGGGCTGCACCGTGCCGGGTCAGCAGATCGGTTCGCTCGGCGGGGTCGAGCACGTCGATCGCCCCGACCGGGACCATCGGATCGGCGGCCACCGACTCCAGGATCCGGATCCACCGACGGACAAGGGAATCGATCGTCGCGGCATCGAACACGTCCGTGGCGAAGGCGACCGCGCCGGTCAGCTGATCCTCACCGTGGGGTGCCGACAGGGTGAATTGCAGGTCGGAGCGCGATATTTCACTGACCTGGCCGATCGCCAGCGTCACTTGGCACCAGGGTTGTCGCGATAGCTGCTCCGACACTTGGTCGAACGGAATATCGGCATGGTCGAACGCATTCAGATCCACCTGCCGAACCCGATCGAGCAAATCGGCGAACGACTCCCGTGGATCGACCTCGGTCCGCAATACCACGGTATTGGCAAATGTCCCGCTCACACCGTCGACCGGTGTGCCGACCGGAATATCGGTGCCACCGCTCATCCGCGCCAGCAATACCGCCAACGCACCGTGAACCACCGTGAACAACGAAGAATCATGCTGTCGTGCGCAATTCTCCAATCCCTGAACCAATGCCGCGCTCAACGAAAAATCCGCTGTCGCACTCCGATTCGACATCACCGCCGGCCGCGGCCGATCGAACGGCAGCGGAAGGTCTTCGGGAAGATCCGCGAGGGCATCCCGCCAGAACGCCAGATTCTCACGGCGGCGGCGAATCCCGGCGCCTTCGGCGACGCTTCGGGGGTCGACCTGTTCCAGCTCGGTGTCCGAGCCGGCGGCCGCGAACTCGTCGAGGAACTCCGCGAATCCGGTGCAGTGCGCGGACAGTTCGCGGTCGGTGTAGAGGTTGGGATTCGCCAGGAAGTGCAGAACCGTCCGCGGCGGATCCCCGATCCGATACACATCGACCAGCACATCCTCGACCGGGCCGGAGCTGAGGAGATGGAAGTCCCCGGTGACCGGACCGAACTGGAGCTTGTGGTCGAACAGCATGACGTTCACGACCGGGCCCGCGAAGCGGCACTGCTCGCCCCGGGTCCCGATGGCGGCGCGAATGTCGGTGAGGCCGCACCGCTGGTGCCGGAGCGCGCCCACCAGATCGGACTGCACCCGCAGCGCCAGCGTCGCGACGGTATCGGCCGGCTCGAGGACGATCGGCAGCGGCACCACGTTGACGAACACCCCCGCGGATCGCCGCAGCACGGCACTCGTGCGACCCGATACCGGAATGTTGACCAGGACCTCGTCGCGGCCGGTCTTGCGGGCCAGGTAGCAGCCGAAAGCGGCGATCACCACCGCGGCCGGGCTCGCCCCCACCGCTTCCGCCGACCGGTCGATCCGCCCCACCGTCGCCGCCGGCAGTTCGTTGATCACGACGACACTGTCGGCGCGCGCGGGCGCCGGTCCGGCGGCCAGGCTGGACTCCTCGCGGACGTCGGCGAGCCTGTCCACCCAGTAGGCCTGGTCGTCGGTGAACCGCTTCGACTTTCGGTAGTTGCGATCGGCCTCGTACAGGGCCTGGATATCGGCCGCGCGGGTGGGCTCGGCCGCGCTGCCCTGCACGCCCGCCGTGTACAGCGCCGCGATCCGGTTCACGATCACCATCGCGCCGTAGCCGTCGAGTGCGACGTGATGGCATCTGGAGTACAGCAGGTAGTCCTGGTCCCCCACCTGCACGATTGCCGTTGCGACCAGCGGATCCCGGGTCATCTCCAAGGGCGCCGTGTACTCCCGGCGCATCCAGTCCACGCCTGCTGCAATGGGATCCGGCGAACCACGGACATCGATCATCGAGGCCCCCAGGCCGAGCGCCGGGTCGTACACCTGGTACGGCTCACCGTCGGTCTCGACCACTCTCAGATACCCGGACTGGAACTCGTGACCGGCTTGAATGGCCACCCTGGACAGCAATTCGATGTCGAGGTCGCCATGGAACTCGATATATTGCGCCTCGGATATCGGAACATCCGGACTCAATTTTTGTGCCAGCCACAATCCTTGCTGCCCAGCGGACAGGGGTATCGGCTGTGGTCGCGGTGCAGTCATAGATTTCCTTCAGCTCTGACCGCGCATTATTCGCGCATTCTTTCCTGCAAAACCCCGACCGGCGACAGTATATGCCCACCGGTACATGGTGTATACGGTGTGACGTCGCGGTCGGTTCGGTCTCGACGGGCGTCGATATGGTCTATGGCAACGATTCGGCGACATTTGCTCTTCGATCAGACCACCGAATCTATTTCTATTTCTCTATTCAGTGTCGGAACCGACGTTCCATGAAGCGCTGGACCTGGTAGCGGTGCACGGCGGACCAGGCCTGGACCCGGACCGCCCACCAGGGGGCCACCTCGCGGGGTTTGGCGGTGACGGCGTGCGCGATCAGGTCGGAGGCTTCGTCGACGGTCAGGCCGGGGATCCGGTGGAAGTCGGTGGGTGCGCTCATTCTGGTGTGGACCAGTGGCATGTAGACCGAGGTGGTGGTGACGCCGTCGCCGGCGATCTCGGTGGCGACGCTGCGCAGCCAGACGTCGAAGGCCGCTTTCGAGGCGCCGTAGGCCGACCAGCGCGGACTCGGCGGCATGAGTACACCCCAGGTCGAGACATTCACGATGTGCCCCTGCCCACGTGCGCGCATGGCGGGCAACAGGGTCAGCAGCAGCCGTACCGGGCCGAGGTAGTTGATGTCCATGGTGCGGGTGAAGTCGTGGAAGCGGTCGTAGGACTCGGCGATGGGGCGCCGAATCGACTTGCCCGCGTTGCTGATCACGACATCGATGTGGCCGTGCTCGGCCAGTAGCGTCCGGCCGAGCAGGCCCACGGCGTCCATGTCGGTCAGGTCGGTCGGGTAGATGTGGGCCACGCCGCCGCCGGCCGCGATCTCGGCGGCCAGCCGTTCCAATTCGGGCCGGGAACGCGCCCACAGCAGCACCACCGCCCCCGCCGCGGCGAGCTTGCGCGCACTGGCCTTGCCGATGCCGTGCGAGGCCCCGGTCACCAGCACCACCTGGCCGGTGGCGGCCGCCCGCAACGACTCCTGGGCGGGCCGGAATGTCGGGTACAACAGCCGGATCGCCACCCGCTCGGCGCGCGAGCGCCGACCGTGTGCGACCGGAGTCTCGTCCACCAATCGACTGTATCGCTCGGCGACTACCCTCCGGAACCGATGATCTGCTCGATATTGCGCTCCGCCAGCGCGCTGATCGTCAGCGAGGGATTGACCGTTCCGGTGCTGCCGGGCACCGCCGCCCCATCCATCACGTAGAGGTTCCGGTATCCGCGCACCCGGCCGTATTCGTCTGTCGCGCTCCCGATTACCGCGCCGCCCAACGGGTGTGCGGTGATCGAGGCGTCCGCCTCCAGGTCGGGTCGAGAGATCGGTTCGCAGTGACAGCTCATGGTGTCGTTGAATTCGCGGGCTCGGGCGAGATAGCCGGCTGCGCCGCCGGGTGGCCACAGCAGGTCCACGCGCCCGTCGTCCGGGTCGCAGACGAACCGGCCCCGGGTGTCGTCGAGCACGATGCCCAGCGATGCGACCAGACCGGTGTCGAACGGTGATGTGCCGGGGACGAACCAGCTCTCCAGTGACACGGGTGCGCCCGTCTCGTCCAGAATCCGGCTCGTGGAGGGCGTGCCCTGCGTGCCCACCTCGAGCGTGGTGAGCGGAAGTGCCAGGGCGACATCGCCGTTGCCGCCCCAGCCTTCGCCGATGTGCTCGTTGAGGTTCGGCAGCGCGCCGGTCGCCTGTGCGCGCACCAGGAGCTCGGAGGTGCCGACGGAGCCCGCGGCCAGGAACAGCATGTCGCAGGTCAGCGTCCGGGTGCGGAGCACCTCGCCGGTCGGGGCCAGTTTGGTCACAGTGACGGCGTAGCGACCGGGCGATCCCGGTTCCGCGGCGATGGTGTCCACGCGATGGCCCGGGTAGATTCGTGCGCGGCCGGTGTCCTCGGCAGCGCGCAGGTAGTTCTGGTTCAGATCGAACTTCGCGCCGTTGGAGTTGCCGAGGTCCGAACAGCCCACCGTCGCCGACGGCAGCGATCGCCCGGCCAGCTCGTCGCGGATGACGTCCCACCGCCAGGTGCCGTCGATGCGCTGCGGCGCGTATCCGGCCGCGCGGGCCTGTGCCTCCCAGGCGCGGGAGTGCGCGAACGCGGGGGAGTTGTAGATATCGTCCGGTATCGTGCTGGGCCGCAACATCTTTCGAACCCTGGGGTAGTAGACGTCGTGCATCTCGCGATAGTCGACCACGCCGCGGAACACCTGATCGAAGAACCGCTGTTCCGGCTCGATCATCACCCCGGTGAACACGACCGAGCCGCCGCCGACACACGCGGCACGCCACACGTCGATGCCGGGGTAGTTGGCCACATCGAGGACCCCGCCGAACGAATCGACGGCCACCGGGATCCGGTTCGCCCCGGTGAAGGTAGTGCGATGCCAGAAGCCGCGGCCGTCCGGAATCGTGTCGACGGCGAAGATGTCGCGCCACGGATCACTCGGCCAGCGCGATCCGCGCTCGAGTACCGCGACGTCGACCCCGGCCTGCGCCAGGCGCAGCGCGGTGACCGCCGCCCCGAACCCTGATCCGACGACGATCGCGGGGACGTGATCGGCCGGATCCGGCAGGGGCGCGAAGATCTCCGGCACCAGCGCGCGGTAGATCGGCGTATTCGGGCTCTGGCCGGGACTGTCCGCCCGTGCGGCAGGCGTGGTCGCGCCGATGCCCGCGAGACCCAGCATCGCCGCCGATCCGATCACACCGGTGACGAAATCGCGCCTGCCCATGGCGGGCCGGGCGCCTGATCCGGAGGTCGTGCCACGGTACCTGGGCCATCCCATAGCGAATCACTATCATAAAAAGTGGGTCGGAGGTGACAATGTTGACTCGCACGTGGACGCGATGGCTGCTCATGCACGGTCTCGCGCGGACTTATGTCCAGGCGTCGGCGCGCCGGGGTTCGCCCCTGGGGAACCTGGCCCGCGGCTCGGAGGGCCTGCTCGGTTCATCGCCGGCTATCGAGGAGATCCGGCGTCGCGGCCGGATTCCCAAGATGTCGGGTGTGCACATCACCGCGGATTTCGAAGTGTGCCGCCTCATCCTGCGCGACCGGCGTTTCGGCGTGGTGTCGCCCAATCACCCGGCTTTGCCGAAGCCGATCCGCTGGCTGCTGGCCAAGACCGATCTGGGACTGCCCAACCTCGGGGAACCGCCCTCGATGCTGGTGACCGATCCGCCGGATCACACCCGGTACCGGCGCATGGTCGGGAACGTCTTCGGCCCGAAGTCGATCGCCACGCTGGAGGAGCGCATCGCCGAAGTGGCCGATGACCTGATCGACCGCCTGGAATCGAAGCCTCGTCCCGATCTGATCACCGACTTCTCCGCGCAGATGCCCGTCACGATCATCGCCGAAATCCTCGGGCTGCCGGCCGACATGCATTCGACGCTGCTGAAGTGGGGAGACTCCGGGGCGCCGCTGCTCGAACGAGGTTTGTCCTGGGCGGTCTACCGCGACGCGGTCAAAGATCTGGCCGAGGTCAAAGAGTACTTCGATCAGCACTTCGATGAGCTCACCGTCGCGCCGCGCGACGACGTGCTCAGCATGCTGGTGGCCGATGACGTACTCACCCGCCGCGAGCAAATCGCCAACGCGGCCCTGCTGCTGGATGCCGGATTCTTGACGACGGTGAACATGCTCGGGAATGGGATCGCGCTGCTGACAAGCCATCCGGACCAGCTGGAACTACTGGCCGACCAGCCGTGGCTGTGGCGGAACGCGGTCGAGGAAGTCCTGCGCTACGACGGTCCGGTGCGGATGACCGGCCGGGTCGCGAACTGCGACGTCGACTTCGACTTCGATCACGAGCGCATCCCATCGGGTTCCCTCGTCCTGCTGTCCTTGGCCGGGGCGAACCACGATCCCGACGTCTTCCCCGACCCGAACCGCTTCGACGTGACCAGAGACAATGCCGCGGAACATCTTTCGTTCGGCAGCGGGATCCACGGCTGCTTGGGCGCCCGGCTCGCCCGGTTGGAGGGCACCGTCGCGCTGCGCGCCCTGTTCGATCGGTACCCGAATCTGCGCCTGGACGGCCCGCCGGTTCCGCATCCGCTGCGCAACCTGCACGCCTACGCGTCCATGCCCGCCGAGCTGGGCGCGGCGCGGACCCCTGGCTGAGGCCCTTCTCACTCGGGGGCCAGGTGCTTTCGCTGCGTGACGATGTAGATGCCGATCACCAGGGACCATGCGGGCAGGACCCAGGCGATGCGGATCTCGGTGGTGACCGCGATCAGCATGAACAGCGCTGCCGCCGTGGACAGCAGGGTCAGCCACCGCGGGAACGCGCGGGTGACGCGGGCGAGATTCGCCAGGGAGAGCATGAAGACCGCGGAGATGCGGGGCGCGATGATGGTTATCAGGACCATGCCCAGGCCGTGGCTGGCGGGGTAGGCGTCCGCCGCGGCCGCCGGGCTCAGCTGCTGGGCGATGGTGGCCGGCACCGCGAAGGCGGCCACGGAGGTGAGCAGCAGGCCGATGAGAATCACTCCGCTGCCGAGGAATACGGTGGCGAACAGCTGATCCTCACGCTGCCCCAGGCGGCGGCGCAGGGTGCCGATGAACCACAGCAGCGCGATCGAGGCCACCACCATGATCAGCACCACGCTGGTGAGCCGGGTGCGATTGCCGGACTGGGCGAACCACTGCTCCACGGCCGCGTGATCCGCGCTCCAGCCGGGCATGCCGCGCAGCATCTCCACCCCGATCAGAGTGAGTACCGCGAAGACGATTCCGGTGAAGCCCATTGCTTCGATCGAGGCCATGCGGCCCGGTTCCCGCGTGGTTGGCGCCGTCACGTTGATGTCCTCGCTTCTGGTCGGGTCGGATGGATTCGGTTGGGGCGGAAGCCGTCCGGACCGCCTCGGCAGCTGCCGAGGCGGTCCGCGAACGTCAGGGCGTGATGATCGCGAAGTTGGGGTCGGACTTGTCGAGCAGGCCCGTGAGCCGCTGCCATACCCCGGTATCGCCCTTGGTCTGCAGCCCGTCGAACTTGCCGGTGGCGATCAGTTGCAGCAGTCCGAGTTTGGTCAGGGTGACATCAAGATCGGCCTCGCGCTTGCGGGCGGCCGGATGGTGGATGAGCGCGCCGTGGCTCAGCTCCATGCGGTAGTTCTCGCCGCTGTCGGTGAAATGCCAAGCGATGCTGAACTTCTCGTCCCAGGCCTTCGAGCCGACGATGTTCAGGGACAGGGTGTCGAAGAGTTGCGTGATGCTCATCGCGAGGGCTACCGCCTGGCTGGCGGCGATCGCCGTGGGAGCGACACCCTGCATGAGTTCCTGTGCGGCGGTGAGGAAACAGTTGCGCCAGGTGGCGTTCTCGGAACCGAAGCCGAGCCGTTCGAATACCGCCGCCAGGGTCTGCTTCGCCTCGGCGTGGGACGGGTCGGCGAATACCGCGTGACCGCCCAGTTCGGCCGCGAAGCGCAGATCGCCCTGGTCGGCGAACTCCTTCACCTTGGCGACGGTCGCGTCCACGCCTCCGAGCAGCTTCACGTAGCGGGTGGCCTGTTCCTGCGGCGGATGCATCCACAGGTGTGCCGGATTGGCGTCGTACCAGCCGACATAGCGCTGGTAGACGGCCTTGACGTCATGGCTGATGGAGCCGTAATAGCCGCGGTTGTTCCACTGCGCGGCCAATTCCGGTGCGAGCGGGAAGTCCTCGGCGATCTCGGAGCCGACCTCGCCCTGGTTCATTCGCCGCAGCGTCTGGTCGTGCATGTAGGCGTAGGTGTCGCGCTGCTGGGTCAGGAACTCCTCGATATTGTCGCGCCCCCAGGTCGGCCAGTGATGCGAGGCGAACACGACATCGGCGCGGTCGATGAACATTTCGATCGCCTCGGCGATGTACCGCGACCACATGCGGGCGTCGCGCACCTGCGCGCCGCGCAGCGTCAGGATGTTGTGCAGTGTGTGGCAGGCGTTCTCGGCCATGCACAGCGCATTGCGGTCGGGGAGCAGGAAGTTCATCTCGGCGGGGGCCTCGGTGCCGGGCGTCATCTGGAAGATGAACCGCACTCCATCGATGACCTCCTCCTGGCCCGTGGCGGTGATGTTCAGAGTCGGCGCCAGCAGCCCGAATTCACCCGCCGAGGCGACCGGTCCCAGTCCCATGCCGACCAGACCCTTCGGGTCGCGCGCGAGATTCGCGCCGGAGTAGTACATGCCGCGGCGCAACATGGCCGTGCCGGCGTACACGTTCTCCGAAATGGCGTGTTCCATGAAGTGTTCCGGCGCGATGATCGGCACGGTGGTGTCCGGGTCGACCACACCCAGCACGCCGCCGAAGTGGTCGGCGTGCGGGTGCGTGTAGATCACCGCGGTGACCGCACGGTCTCCGCGGTTCTCGCGGTACAGCGCCAGGGCCGCGGCCGCGGTCTCCGCGCTCACCAGCGGGTCGATCACGATGACGCCGGTGTCGGATTCGATCAGTGTCATGTTCGAGATATCCAGGCCGCGAACCTGATACACGCCCTCGCACACCTCGTAGAGGCCGTGCATCGCGACGAGTTGGGACTGCCGCCACAGGCTGGGGAGTACGGTGTCGGCGCCGTCGCCCTTCAGGAAGTCGAAGGAGTCGGCGTCGTAGGCCACACCGCCGTTCTTCCCCGGGATCACGGCGGGTGAGAGGCGCGCGATGAAGCCGCGCTCGGCATTGTCGAAATCGGTGCGGTCAACCGGTGCTGCTGTCATGGGACACCTCATTGTTGGGTTTTTCGACTGTCGATCCAGTTGCTTCCGAGGTCGACGGCGGTGGCGACCGGCCCGAAGATCTCGGGTTGGGCCGTAACGATGCCGTCGGGGCCGAGCTGTTCGGTGAGCCCGGTGTGCTGCATGACTTCCGCCAGTTCCGGTTCCACGCCGGCGAGCACGAGTCGTCCTCCGGCGTCGCGCAATTGGCGGTTGTAGCGTTCGAGCAGGCGCAGGATGGCCGAGGAGGGGATGTCGGGCATGGCCCGCAGGACCAGTACGAGGACTGCGTTGCGGGCCCCGGATACTTCGGGGAGCGCGGCCTCGAGCCGCGGCAGTTCGGCGAAGAAGCTGGTGCCGCGATAGTCGAGGACGGTGACCTCGCCGGGCGGAAGTTGTTGCGGCACCGGCGCTGTGAGCCAGTGCCCGGCCGCGTCGCGGGTGAGTCCCACCAGCTGGATCTGCCGCGCCGCCTGCACGCAGTAGAGCAGCAGCGACAGCACCGCGCCGATGACGATGGCCTGTTGCAGCGGCAGCTGGGTGGTGGCGGCGAAGGTAGCGATCATGGCGGCGGTGGACAGCTTCGAGGTGTGCCACACCAGCCCGATGTCCTTGACCTTGCCCCAGATCAGCTCCCCGCCGACGACCAGGATGAGGCCGCCGATGACCGGCATCGGAATGTGTTCGGCCAGGCCGCCGCAGGTGACCACGACCAGCGCCAGGAAGACGCCGGAAATCACACCGGCCCAGCGGGTTCGGGCCCCGACCCCGGCGGCGACCCCGGTGCGCGAGAGCGAGCCGCCCGAGGGCAGCGCCGAGAACAGGCCGCCGCCGAGATTCGCGATGCCCTGGGCGGTGAAGTCGGCGTTCACGCTGGAGCGGCTGCCGTCCGGATTCGGCATGGACGGCGCCACGCTGGCGGCCTGCGCGAGCGCCACCAGCGCCACCGACAACGCGCCCGCGGCCAAGTGCGGCATGGCGTCCCAGTTCGGCAGGGACAGCCCGGGCAGCGTGCCGGGGATGCTCGCGATATCGGAGACGAGCTCAACCTCGGTGCCGAGGATCGCCACCACCACACTCACCACCACCATGGCGACCAGCAGGGCCAGTGCCTCGATCTTCGGAATCATCCGGGCCACCGCCCACACCAGGATGGTCGCGACGGCGACCCAGGTGGCCGCGGACTGCCAATGGCCGATCCCGGTAAGCCAATTCCATACCTGCACAAGCTTGTTGTGCCCCGGCGGCTTGTAACCGGTGGCGTCCTTGAATACACCGGTCATGATCTGCAGCGCGATGCCGGTGGAGAAGCCGACCATGACCGCGTTGGACACGAAGCTCATGACCACGCCGAGCCGCAGCACGCCCATGAGCACCATGACGACACCGACCAGCAGGGTGAGCGCGGCCAGATTCCCCGCGTCGTGCGGATCGAGTCCGGCGGTGGCGATGGCGGATTGGCCGGTGAGGGCGATGGCGCTGGTCAGGGTGGTGACCATGAGGACGGTGGAAGCGGTGAGCGAGCCCAGGATCGGCGGCACCACGCCCGCGTAGAGTCCGGCGACCGGATTGAATCCGGCGATGGAGGCGTAGGCCATGCCTTCGGGGATGCTGAACAGGCCGGTCGCCATTCCGGCGGTGAGGTCCTTGGCAGTTGGTTTGCCGAGACGTTGCCTTAGTCGGGACAGGCTGGTGTCCACGCGTTTGTCTCCTTGCTCACCGATCCCTCGGCGAAAGGCTCAGGACCTGTTCAAGTAGAACGCGCCACACCGCGCCTGGAGACAGCCTTGCATAGAGCGGGCGAACTTCCGGCAAATTGATATGGGTCTGTTGCCGGGAATTGACCCTGGACGAAGCCGCGCCTACGTCTCAGGATGAGACCTGATCTTCATCGGTGAGGAGTGGCATGGTGGCCGAGCAACGCGTGGACTGGCTGACGGGTGGGGTGCGACGGTCGGCCGCCTCGGACCGGATCGTCGCGGTCGCCTCCGACCTGTTCCAGACCCGCGGCTTCGACCGGGTCGGCATGGACGATGTGGCCGGCGCGGTCGGCTGCTCCCGTGCCACCCTCTACCGCCACTTCCCGGGCAAGGCTGCGCTGTTCGACGCGGTCATGGCCAAGTCGGCGGTCGGGGTCGCCGAACGGGTGGCCGCGACGGTGCGGCGCTACGAGGGCTCGCGGCGGATCGTGGAGGCGATCCTGGCCTCGGTCGCGGCGGTGCGCTCGGATCCGGTGCTGGCCAAGGGATTCGCGGGCACTCGCGCGGGCGGCAGTGACGGGGCGTTCGCGAGCTCGCCGGAACTCGGGCGGATCGCAACGCTGCTCACCGGCATCGCACCGGATGACGAAGCGGTGCAATGGATTGTGCGGATCGTGCTCTCGCTGCTGACGTGGCCGCTGGCCGACGCCGCGAGCGAGCGGCGGATGGTGGAGCGCTTCATTCGCTGAATCGAGGGCTTGACGGGCCTTGTCTACTGTCTGGGACAGTCCTACACTGGGTACATCGAACACGCGGTACCAGATACTGCGTGCATCAAGGATGGTCCAGATGGCGAATACCCTTCCGGCGCAGACCTATCCCCGGGCCCGCCGCATCAAATTCCGATTCGATCGCGCTTCGAACGACAAGTACTTCGTCGAAAACGACATGGTCTACAGCCATTTCGTGGCCGGGATGTCCGGCGGCTTCCCGGCGGGGGAGGAATCCTTCATCCGCTCGGTGCGCCGGGTGGCCGATCGCGTCACCGATCCGGTGCTCAAGAAGCGGGTGACCGGCTTCGTCGGGCAGGAGGCCATGCACGGCCTCGAACACCGCAGACTCAACGAAAAGCTGGTCGAGCTGGGCTATCCCATCGCTTGGCTGGACTCCGAGGCCGCCAAAGAGCGCATGCTGTGGATCGAGGAGCGGGTGCCGCCCGAAGTGCACCTGGCCATGACCGCGGCGGCCGAGCATTACACCGCCGTCCTCGCGCAGCGGGTGCTGGCCAGCGACGAGATCCAAGCCATTCCGGGCGATCCGGAAGTGTGGAATCTGCTGAATTGGCATGCGCTGGAAGAACTCGAGCACAAGTCGGTGGCCTTCGACGTGTTCCGCGCCGTCGGCGGCACCGAGCGCACCCGCATCGGGGTCATGCTCGCCATGTACTCGCTGACGCTGCCCCTGACCTATCTCAGCCTGGCGCTGGCCGTCGGACGGGACCCGGTCGCGCGCCGGCAACCGGTCCGGGTCGCGCGCGAGGCCTACCGGCTGTTCACCGGGCCCGTCTTCCGCGGCCTCATGCCGGAACTGGGCAAGTACCTGCGGCCGGGGTTCCACCCCGACGACATCGACACCGCCGCCCTGCTGTCGCGTTGGCAGCGTGAGCTTTTCGGCGCCGACGGCCAACTCCTCGACCACCTGAAGTAACCACAACTCCATTGCCAGAAAGGACCGGCCAATGACGATCGGTCGGCAGGACTCCACGTCCCTCATGCCCTACCCGAAGGTGCGGCGCATGCGATTCCGGTTCGGTGAACCCGAGCCGATGGCGCACCAATTCGTGCGCGGCGACATCCCTTTGACGCATCTGATCGCCGTCCTCTCCGGCGCCTTCCCGCCCGGCGAGGAATCGTTCATCCGCTCGGTGCGCAAATTCTCCGGCCAGGTCACCGACGCCGTGCTCAAGAAACGGGTGGCCGGATTCATCGGGCAGGAAGCGGTGCACGGGCAGCAGCATCGCCGGTTGAACGAGCAGCTCATCGAGAACGGCTTCCCGATCGTGCGGCTGTTCACCTTCGGCCACGGCGCGCTGCGCGAGCGCGGGGTGATCGCGGTCGAGAATGCGGTGCCGCCCGAGGTGCACCTGGCGTTCACCGCGGCGGCCGAGCACTACACGGCCACCCTCGCCAAACGCATCCTGAGCAGCCAGGAGATCCAGGACATTCCGGGTGATCCGGAAGTGTGGCGGCTGTTGAACTGGCATGCCTACGAGGAACTCGAGCACAAGTCCGTGGCCTTCGACGTCTTCCGGACCACCGGCGGGACCGAAGTGGTGCGGATCGGAGTGATGGCCGGGCTGTACGTGCTCACCATTCCTCTGGTCTCGGTCGGAGTGTTCGCCTCGATCCTCAGCGATCCGCGCAGCTGGCGGCCCTTCAAGGTGGCGCGGCAGACGGTGCGGCTGGCGCGCGGCCCGATCGTGAAGGGCCTGCTCACCGAAATGCGGCCCTATATGCGGCCGGGCTTCCATCCCGACGACATCGACACCGATGGTCTGCTCGCGCAATGGCAGCGGGAGCTGTTCGGCGCGGACGGCGAACTGTCGGATCGCATCGGCTGAACCGGAGGAGACCGATATGGCAACACAGTGCGGTGGCACGGGTGCGCCGGCCGCCGTCCGGCCCGATCACGAGGTCATCGTGGTCGGCGCCGGATTCGGTGGCATCGGCAGCGGGATCGCGCTGCAACGGCACGGGATTCACGACTTCGTGATCGTGGACAAATGGGATCGGGTCGGCGGCACCTGGCACGCCAACACCTATCCCGGTGTCGCGGTGGACATTCCGTCGTTCATCTACAGCTTCTCCTACGAGCAGCGCGGGGACTGGTCGCGGATCTTCGCGCCCGGCACCGAACTGCGGGACTACGCCGAGAGCATGGTCGACAAGTACGGGCTGCGGGACAAACTGCGGTTGAACACCAGCATCGTGGCCGCCGAGTTCGACGAGCGGAACAGCCTGTGGCGGTTGACCACCGACGGCGGGGAGTGGTTGACGGCGCGGTACGTGGTGCTGGCCATCGGCGGGCTGGAACGGCCCAAGATGCCGGACATCCCGGGACTCGACGACTTCGGCGGGACGCTTCTGCACACGGCGTTGTGGGACCACGACGTGTCGCTGGCCGGGAAGCGAGTGGCCGTGATCGGCACGGGAGCCACCGCGTTGCAGTTGATTCCGGCGATCGTGGACAAGACCGAGCACCTGACGGTTTTCCAGCGGACGCCGATCTGGGTGTTCCCCAAGAACGACGCCGAGGTCGGACGGCTCGGGCGACGAGTGCTGGGCAACACGGGTATTCGCTCCGCGCTGCGGCTGGTCGGCAATCTCGGCACCGAGGTGGCCATGAGCGGCATGGTGGCCGGGCCCGCCTGGCTGACCGGCGCGGTGCGGCAGCTGGCCGAGGTGCCGATCCGGCGCTGGATGCGATCCCAGGTCCGCGATCCGGAACTGCGGGAAAAGCTCACGCCCCGTTACGGATTGGGCTGCAAGCGCCCTTCCATGTCCAACGACTATCTGAAGACCTTCAACCGGTCCGATGTCACCCTGGTCTCCGATTCCATCGCCCGGATCAGCGAGCACGGAGTGGTCACCGTCGACGGGGCCGAGCACGAGATCGACGTGCTCATCTGCGCCACCGGCTTCAAACTCTGGGACAAGGGCTCGATCCCGCCGTTCCCGGTGCGCGGGCGCGGCGGCCTGGACCTCGAGGAGTTCTGGGACGAGCACCGCTACCAGTCCTACCAGGGTGTTTCGGTGCCGGGATTCCCGAACTCGTTCACCATTACCGGCCCGTACGGATTCGTGCTGGGCTCCTACATCTGGATGATCGAGGCCACCTCGGCGCATCTGGCGCGGGTCATCGCCGAGTCGAAGGCGCGCGGGACGACCGACGTCGAGATCCGGCAGGAAGTGCACGACGAGTACTTCCAGCGGTGCCTGCGGCGGCAGCAGAAGAACTTCCTGTTCACGCCGGTCTGCGAGGGCTCGAACACCTACTACATCGACAATCACGGCGATTCGCCGTTCCGGCCGTCCACACACGGCGAGATGTATTGGCAGAACCGGTATTTCGATCTCGACGTGTACCGCTACACGGTGGGCGCGCCGGTCGCGGCGGAGGCGGTCGCGCTCTCGGAGGAGGTCTCGTGAAACTCAACACCATCGACCCGAAGCTGGTGGTAGTCACCGGCGCGGGCAGCGGCATCGGGCGGGCGACGGCACTGCGGTTCGCGCGCATGGGATCCCAGGTGATAGTCACCGACATCGACAAGGACGCGGCGCTCTCGACCGTGGCGCTGATCCAGGCAGAGGGGCGGCGCGCGGTGGCCACCCAGCTCGACGTCACCGATCCGCACGCCTGGGCCGGCTTCGCCCGGGACGTGCACGCCGACCACGGGGTGCCCGACGTGCTGGTCAACAATGCCGGAATCCTGGTCAGCGGAGCGTTTCTGGATCTGGAGCCGGAGGACTGGGCGCGGCAGCTGGACGTGAACCTGCTCGGGGTGGTGTACGGCTGCCGGTCGTTCGGGCGGCTGATGATCGATGAGGGCCAGCGCGGGCACATCGTGAACATCGCCTCCGCGGCCGCGTTCACCCCGACGCCGGTCATGTCGGCGTACTCGGTGTCCAAGGCCGGGGTGAAGATGCTCAGCGAATGCCTGCGCTTGGAACTGGCTCCGAAAGGTGTCGGGGTGAGCGCGATCTGCCCCGGCGTGATCAATACGAATATCGCCCGGCACGCGGTCGCGGTCGGTGTCGATCCGCGGCTGGTGGAACGCGGTCAGCAGCTCACCGAGAAGATCCAGGCCCTGGCCGAGCGGCTGCCGTTCTCGCCGATGAGCCCCGACCTGGTGGCGCGGGCCGTGGTGCGCGCCATCCGCTACGACCTGGCGGTGGTGCCGGTCCGCACCGAGGCGTGGCTGGGCTATTTCATGCTGCGGCTGGCGCCGGGCGTGAATCGCCGCATGACCCAGCCGTTGTCGATGGACCGCATCCAGGCCGTCGGTGAGCTGGTGTTCGGCAGGAGAGCCCCGTGAACGCACGCGCCCACCAGTTGAAGGTGCGTGAAGTCATCAGCGAGACCGCCGACGCGGTCTCGCTGATCTTCGATATACCCACCGACCTCACCCCTCGTTTCAGCTACAGCCCGGGCCAATACCTCACCCTCCGGGTCCCCAGCGACCGCACCACCTCCGTGGCCCGCTGCTACTCGCTCTCCAGCAGCCCCCACTGCGACGACCGCCCCGCCGTCACCGTCAAACGAACTCCCGGCGGCTACGCCTCGAACTGGCTCTGCGACAACGTCTCTCCCGGCGACGTCCTAACCGTCCTGGAACCCGCCGGCAACTTCATCCCCCGCACCTGGACCAACGACCTGCTGCTCTGCGCCGCGGGCAGCGGTATCACCCCGATCATCTCCATCCTCAAATCCGCCCTGACCCTGGGCCGCGCGAACGTCGTCCTACTCTACGCCAATCGCGACCGCGCCTCGGTGATCTTCGCGCCCCAACTCCACCAGCTGCTCCGCCGTCACCCCCGCCGCCTCACCGTGACCCACTGGCTCGAGTCCGACCGCGGCCTCCCCACCTCCCGCGCCATCGCCACCTGGGCTCGCCCCTACCGACGCCACGACGTGTACCTCTGCGGCCCAGCTGGATTCGCCAGCACCGTCAAACAGGGACTGAACCAACTACGCGTCCCCGACCGCGCCATCCATCAAGAGCAGTACCGCTCCCTGACCGACAACCCCTTCGAACACCACACGCCCGTCACCACACCCGCCGAAACGCCGCCCGCCGGAGCCGCCACCGTCCGAGTGGACATAGACGGCGAAACCCACACCCTCCCGTGGCCTCGCACCGAGAAACTCCTCGACGTCCTCCTCGCCCACGGCATAGACGCCCCCTACGTCTGCCACGAATCCGCCTGCGCCACTTGCGTCTGCGCGGTCAAACACGGCCGCACCCGCATGCTCCAGAACGAATCCCTCATCGAAGAGGAGCTCGCGCAGGGCTTGACCCTCGCCTGCCAAACCCTGCCCGAATCCGACGACGTGCACATCGCCTTCGACCAATAGCCCTCAGGGGCGGGTGAGTTCGGCGCGGGCCGCGGTCAGCATGGTGGCGATGGCGGCGGGGAGGGCCTGGGTGGGGTCGGGGGCGAAGTGGGGGGAGTGGTTGGACGGGAAGCGGGGCGGGAGGGCGCCTTCGGCGAGCATGTAGTGGCCGTCCTCGTCGGTGAAGCGGGCGGGGTCGATGCCGCCGATGTGCCAGAAGACCGAGGGGACGCCCGCCGCGGTGCCGAAGGCGCCGAAGTCCTCGCTGCCGGTGATCGGGTTGTTCATGGGCATGACGGGGAGGCCCGCGGTGGTGAGGGCGGCCAGCACGCGTTCGGTGTCGCCGGGGGTGTTCTCGGTGACCGGGAAGTGGTCGTAGAACTCGACTTTCGGGTCCTGGTCGGCGCCGGCCGCGGCGGCTTCGGCCGCGGCCAGGCGCTGGATGCCCTCGATCATGCGCTCGCGGGAGCCGTCGGTGAAGGTGCGCAGGCTCAGCAGCACCTCGGAGGTGTCGGCGATGATGTTGGGGCGGGAGCCCGCGTGCAGGGCGCCGGCGGTCAGGACCGGGGGCGCCGCGGTCGCGGTCTGCCGCGCGGTCAGCGACTGCAGGCTCACCACCAGGGAGGCCGCCATCAGCAGCGGGTCGATGGCGGTGTGCGGCTGGGAGGCGTGGCCGCCCTTGCCGAGGAAGGTGATGCGCACCGAATCGGAGGCGGCCATCAGGGTGCCGGGGCGGCTCAGGATCAGACCCGCGGGCAGCGGGCTCACATGCTGACCGAGCACGATGCGCGGCCGTGGGAAACGGTCCAGCAGACCGTCGTTGATCATCTGTTGCGCGCCGGAGCCGGTCTCCTCGGCGGGCTGGAACAGGGCCACCACGGTGCCGGGCACCGGATTCTCGGACAGTTCCGCGCACGCGCCCAGCAGGGCGGTGACATGCACGTCGTGCCCGCACGCGTGCATGACGCCGGGGACGGTGGAGGCGTAGTCGAGGCCGGTCACTTCCTGCACCGGCAGGGCGTCCATGTCCGCGCGCAGCCACACCACCGGTCCGGGCCCACTGCTCAGCACACCGACAACGCCGGTGCCGCCGACGTTCTCGGTCACCTCCCAGCCGGGCATCGCGCGCAGCTCGTCGGCCACCAGCCGCGCCGTCGCGTGTTCCTCACCCGAGAGCTCCGGGTGGGCGTGCAGATGGCGGTAGACCTGCTGCCAGTGCTCGATCATGGGAGACGCTCCTTCGAGGGGACGGCCGCCGCGGTGCGCCGGGCCAGCATCGCCCGGAACGCGTCGGCGGTTTGCGGGACCACGGTCGCCGCCAGCAGCGCCAGCAGCGGCCCGATGGCCATGGTTTCGAAAGCCGTTGTGTAGGAAACATGATCGGTGATGAATCCGAAAGCCAGCGGGCTCGCCACGCCCGCCAACTGTCCGCCGAAAATGATCACCCCGGTGGCCGCGCCGATATAGCTGCTCGGCAGCGCGCGCAGCGGCACCGAGAACGCGGGCATATAGGCCAGGCCCGCGACCAGGCTCATCACCGTGCCTACCAGTACGAACAGCGGAAACGCCTCGGCGCGTGGCAGCACGAAGAGCATGGCGGCGGTGAAGGCCATGGCCGGCACCACGATCACCCGGGGCCGCCCGCCGATCCGGTCCGACAGCCGCGCCCCGAGCACCACCCCGGCCGCCGCGGCCAGCGTGGACGGCACCGCCGCGAAAGCGATGCCCGCCATGGAGATTCCGCGCTGTTCGTGCAGGAAGGTCGGTGTCCACGCGGTGACACCCCATACCAGCACGTCGTAGCCGAAGAACATGACCGCGAATCCGAGCAGCGCGGGGGAGAACAACACCATGCGGCGTTCCGCGCTCGGCGCGGCGTCCGCCATCGGCGGCTCGTCCTGCACCAGCGGCTCCGGCATCCACCGACGCCAGGCCAGGATCACCGCCACACCCAGCACCGAGATGACAGCGAACATCACCCGCCACCCCACTGTGGGCAGCAGGACGCCCGCGATCACCGCCGCCAGCAGCAGGCCCGCCGCGTTCGAGGAGTTCGTCCAGCCCGCCGCGGTGGTGCGCTGCTCGGGTCGGCTGCGTTCGGCCAGCGCCTTGATGGCGGCGGCCGGGAAGACGCCCTGCACCAGCCCGAACAGGAAGCGGATGGCCAGCAGCACGCTGAACGACCAGGCCAGTGCGGTCAACCCGGTGAAGACCGACCAGGCGGTCAGACCGATGATCCCGACCCGCAATGCCCCGTATCGATCCGCGAGCAGGCCCCCGGGCACCTGGACGAGCGCGTACGCGATGAAGAACACCGACACCAGCAGTCCCTGCTGCGTGTGATCGAGTCCCAGATCCTCGCCGATCGACGGCAGCGCGAAATTGATCACGGTCCGATCGATGTAGTCGACAACCCAGGCCGCGAACAGCAGCATGACGGTTATTCGCGTGGCGCGTGGCATCCGGCCCCTTCACTGCGCGAGGAGTGGCTGCCTGCCACCTTGGCCCCCGAATTCGAGAATAGGGGCGATTTGCCCGATTTTGCCATTCGAAACCGGCGCACCGGAGGGCGGGCCGGTGGGCCCCCGTAGGCTCGGTTCCGATGATCGACACGATGACGCACGGGTATGTAGCCGAGGGATACGGCCGGGTCGCCGACGCTTTCCGGCGCAATTTCCGGCACGGGGAGATCGGCGCGGCCGTCGCGGTCTTCGACGGCGACACCCCGGTCGTCGATCTCTGGGGCGGCTGGCGCGACCCGGTCCGCCGACTGGCCTGGGAGCGCGACACCATCGCGCCCGTCTTCTCCTCCACCAAAGGCGTTGCCGCGCTGATCCTCGCCGTCCTGGTCTCGCGCGATCGGCTGGCATACGACGAGCCGGTGGCCCGCTACTGGCCGGAATTCGCCGCCCGCGACAAGGCCGAGGTCACCGTCCGTCAGCTCATCGATCATCAGGTGGGTCTGCACATCCTGCGCGACACCCGGATGACCTTGGCCGATCTGCACGATCTGGATCGGGTGGCCGAGGTGCTGGCGGCGCAGCGCCCGGGGTGGACGCCGGGCACCCGGCAGGGATATCACCCGGTCAGCATCGGGCTGTACGTCAACGAATTGGTGCGCCGCGCGGATCCGGCGGGGCGCAGCATCCGGCGGTTCATCGCCGAGGAGATCTCCGGACCGCTGGGCGTCGATTTCACCCTCGGACTGGACGCGGATCTGGGCGGTGACCGGATCGCCCACCTGACTCGCACGATGGGGCTGGATCTGCGGCACGAGCGGAATCTGCCCTGGAATCAGGCGGTTCCGGCGCTGCTGCGCCGCGGTCCGCTCTTCCGTGCCCTGGCGGTGCCGGATCTGGGCATGCCCGAGGATTTCGTGCGCCCCGAGATCATGTCGGTGGAGCTGCCCGGCAGCAATGGCGTCGGTTCGGCGCGTGGCCTGGCTCGGATCTACGCGGCGGGCCTGACCGGGGAGCTGCCGATCACGGCGGAGGTGCGGGCCCGGATCGCCGACCCGGGCCCGGTGCCCGCGCCGGACGCGGTCTTGAAGACCCCGACCCGATTCCATCTCGGCTTCCGGAAGTCGGGTCCGGCCTTCCCGTTCGGTTCGCCCGATCACCGCGCCTACGGCACGCCCGGTATGGGTGGTTCGCTCGGGTTCGCCGACCCGGCCACCGGCCTCTCCTTCGCCTACGTCCCCAACCGGCTCGGGCTCACCCTCAATGCCGACCGCCGCTGCCTACGCCTGGTCCGCGCGGTATTCGAAACCCCGACACGCCGATCGGGGACTCACACTGAACCACTTCAGGCCCCAGCTCGTTGATCAGGTTGTACCGGCGTCCACGCCGGTAGCCGTCCAGATGCGGTCCGGAGCTCCCCCTGTACCCGGACCGGGGCCCCGCCGGGGTTCTCCGGTGGGGTCTTCGCGTACCCAAAGTGCCTGTACAGCAACATCTTTCAGGCAGTTGTGTGACCCGCGACACATTGATCGAACTCACTCCGTCTGGATACCTTGTGTGCGATGCATCGCGGACAAGGCAATACGAAGGGGGGATCGTGAACCAGGGCACCGAGCCGAACGAAGAACCCGGCATTCGCACCGTCGCCGACCTCGTCGTCGAACGGCTCGCGGCGCACACCGGCCACGTCTTCGGCGTCGGCGGCGCGAATATCGAGGACCTCTACGACGCCCTGCACCGCCACCCCGGCGTCACCGGCATCGTCGCCAAACACGAATTCGGCGCGGCCACCATGGCCGACGGCTACGCCCGCGCCGCCGGCCGCCTCGGCGTGGTGGCGGCGACCTCCGGCGGTGGCGCCATGAATCTCCTTGCCGCCCTCGCGGAATCCTTCGACTCGCGAGTCCCGGTGCTGGCCCTGGTGGGCCAGCCCCCGACCGGCCTCGAGGGACGCGGCGCGTTCCAGGACACCAGCGGAGCGCCCGGCCGCATCGACGCCGAGCAGCTGTTCGCCCAGGTTGCCCGCTACTGCGTCAAAGTGCGCCGCCCCCAGGACATCACCGTCGCCCTCGACCGCGCGATCGCCGCGGCGCTGACCGGCGGACCCGCGATCCTGCTGCTCCCCAAGGACATTCAGGCCGCACCGGCCGTCGAGAACGAGGCGTCGGCGACCCTGGAAAGCGCCCCTACCGCCAGACGATCCGATGATCACCGGCCGCTGCCCGACGAGGTCGCGGCGTTGCTGGCCGGGATGCCCCGCGGCGGCGCGGCGGTGGTTATCGCCGGACCCGGGATCGCGGCCGCCGACGCGCGCGCCGAGCTGCTGGCCGCGGTGCGGGCGCTGGACGCGACGGTGCTGGTCACCCCCGACGCCAAGGACGCGTACCCGAATTCGGATCCGCGGTTCGCCGGGGTGGTCGGGGTGATGGGGCATCCGACCGCGGCCCGCCTGGTCGCCGAAGCCGAACTCTGCCTGCTCGCCGGAGCGCCGCTGTCGCTCACCGCCCGGGCCGGGCTGGATGCCGCGCTGGCCGCCTGCCCGCGGGTGCTGTCGCTGGGCTCGGAGCCGCCGTACGTCCCGGTGCACGCCGAGGCGCGGGGCCCGCTGGCCGCCGCGCTGCGCGAGGTCGCGAGCTCGAACGGCGGGACCCCGGGCGCACCCCTCGAACCGGGATCCGCCGATGCGCAACCGGATCGGCTCCCGCTGTCCGAGCTGACGGTGCCGCCCGCGTCCGGTCCGGGCGTGCGGTACCGGCCCGCGGTGGCGGCCATCGAGGCGGCGCTGGAGCCGGGCACCGATGTGGTCGCCGACGCCGGGAACACCGGGGCGGCCGTCGTGCACCACCTGGGAATCCCCGCGGACGGACGGTTTCTCATCGCGCTCGGCATGGGCGGCATGGGCTACTCGTTCGGCGCGGGCATCGGGTGTGCGCTGGGCCGGGGCCGGCGGACCGTGGTGATCGCCGGGGACGGCGCGTATTTCATGCACGGGCACGAGGTGCACACGGCCGTCGAATATCAGGTGCCGGTCACCTTCATCGTGTTCAACAACAACGCGCATGCCATGTGCGTGACCCGCGAGCAGGTCTTCTACTCCGGCGCGTACAGCTTCAACCGTTTCCGCGCGGCGGAGATCGGCGCGGGTGTCGCCGCCCTGTTCCCGGAGCTGCCCGTCTGGACCGCGCGCACCCTCACCGAATTCGAGAACGCCTTGGACAAGACGCGGGCGATACCGGGACCCGCGTTCATCGAACTGCAGTGTGACCCGGACGAGATCCCACCCTTCGCACCGTTCCTGAAGGAGTCTTTCGCATGACCGAGACCGTCACCGACGAGCCGATCGAAGTCCCGGAGCTGGACGTGCCGGGCGTGTACCGCATCGAGACCATGGCCCTCAACGAGGGCATGCCGCTGGTGCTGGACATGACCCGTGCCGTGTACCCGCACGACGAGATCTACGGGCAGTACTGCACCGTCACCGAATTCGTCGCCGCGCCGCCGGACGAGGTGTACGGCTATCTGGCCGACACCCGCAGCCTGTGCGAATGGACCTACAGCATGCGGGGTTTCGAGCGCACCGACGATCCCGAGGTGTGGGTCTCCGACGACCGCATCGGCTCGCACACCCGCATCTACACCCGCACCGTCGCCAACCCCGAGGCGCGCACCGTGGACTACCACTGTGCCTGGGACCAGGCCGACCACCTGTGGATGGTCTACCTGATGCGGGTGGTGGACGCGCAGGTGGTGCTGAACAAGCCGGGCTCGGTGGTCACCTGGACCAACTGCCACCACCCCTTCTACGAGGACAACGGCTACCCGGAGACCGAGCCCGCGGGCCGCCCGGTGTGGGTCGGCGACTTCTGGCACCTCTTCGCCGCCGGGCACCTGCTGGAACTGCGCAATCTCAAAGCCATCTGCGAACACCGGCACGCCGCCGGACAGCCGATCAAGCCGGAATGGATGGACTGACCATGAGCACCGACACCGTCAGCCTGCTCGACGTGTCCGGGTACCTGCCCGAGAACATCGTCTCCGCCGACTATTTCGCGCAGTACGCCGACCCGGACGAGGTCACCTCGAACCTGATGTTCAAGGCCCCCAAGTTCCGCAGACATGTGGCGCCCGGCGAGACCCCGGCCGACATGGCCGAGCGCGCCGTCGCGCCGATCCTCGCCCGCCACGGCCGGGATGTGCTGCGCGACATCGACATTCTCATCGTGCACACCCAGCTGCCCGATATCGGCATCGTCGGCAGCGGCGGCGATGTGGCCAAGCGGCTGGGCATCGCGCCGGAGTGGCTGATCGATCTGCACAACGGCGGTTGCGCGTCGTTCGTGTACGGCATGAAGCTGGCCCGCCAGATCCTGTTGTCCTCCGACGCGCGGTCCGCGCTCATCGTGACCATCCAGAACGTGGCGGGGCAGGTCTTCACCCAGGAGCAGGTGCGCGGCAAGGCGCAGGCCGCCATCCCCGGCGACGGTGCGGGAGCGGGACTGCTGGTGAAATCCGGTGATTCGCCGATCCTCGACATCGAGACCCGCCACCTGCCCGAATTCGCCGGGCAGATGACGGTGATCGCCGACCCGCCGCGCCGCTACTGGGAGGCCGGCAGCGGTGAAATGCACGTGGGCTTCACCGAATCCAAGATCGCCAAGGTGCTGCAGCGCGGCAACCGGCTGGTGCCCGAGGTGGCCAACACCGTGTGCGGGCGGATCGGGGTGCCCGCGCAGGACCTGGATCTGCTGGTCACCAATCAGCCCAACCGGGCCTTCCTGCGCAACTGGCGCGACGCCCTGCAACTGCCGCCGGAACGGCACCCCGACACCTTCGACGACTGCGGAAACCTGTTCGGCGCGGGCATTCCCGTCACCTTCGACCGCGCGGTGGACGAGGGCCGGGTCCCGGCCGGGTCGCTGGTGATGTTCGCGGGGTTCGCGCACGCGGGCGACTTCGCCGGGGCCGCCGCCGTTCGCTGGGGTGGACGCTGAAGGGAGCGGCGCCATGAGCCCGCTGGTGACGGCCGGACATCGGCTGCAGCTCAACGAGATTCCCTACGGACCGCCGCCCTCGGTGCAGGCCGCCCTGAGCGCGGCGCTGGCCTCGGCCAATCGCTATCCGGAATTCCTGCCGCGGCGGCTGCCCCGGCTGATCGCCGACCGGCTGGGCTGCGCACCCGATCACGTCGTGGTGGGCGCGGGCGCCACCGGCGTGATCATGCACATCGTCCAGGAATTCGGGGCGGGCGGGGCGGAGGTCGTGATGGCGACGCCCACCTTCGACGGGTTCCCCATCCTGACCAGCATGGCGGGCGGACGGCCGGTCGCGGTGCCGCTCACCGGTTCCGGTCGACAGGACCTGGCGGCGCTGGCCGCCGCGGTGACCGAACGGACCCGGCTGCTGGTGGTCTGCAGCCCGCACAACCCCACCGGAACCCTGGTTCCCACAGCCGAATTCGAGGCGCTGCTGCGCGAGGTGCCCGAGTCCGTCACCGTGGTGCTGGACGAGGCCTATGTGGACTTCGTCGCCGAGTCCGATCGCATCGACGTGTTCGCGCTGCTGGACCGCCATCCGAACCTGCTCGTCCTGCGCACCTTCTCCAAGGCGTACGGTCTGGCCGCGCTGCGCGTCGGCTACGCGCTCGGGGCCCCGCACCTGATCAATCGAATCGCGCACTGGCAGTTGCCCTTCGGGATGACCGCCCTGGCCGAGGTGGCGGTGCGGGCCTGCTACGAGGCCGAAGCCGAGATCGAGGCGCGGGTGGCGCTGCTCGGCGAACACCGGCGGCGGCTCACCACCGGATTACGCACTCTCGGCCTGTGCGTTCCCGACAGCTACGCCAATTTCTCCTACCTCACCCTGCCCGGTCCCGAGGCCGACCGGGTGGCGACCGCGCTGGCCGGTGCGGACATTCACGTCAAGTCCTATCCCACCGGAATCCGGATCACCGTCGGCGATCGGGCGGCCACGGACGCGGTGCTCGCCACGGTCCGCAGTACAGTGCAGTAATGCAAGAACATCCGCATTCCGCACCCGCCGGGGCCGGAGCGGACGAGGAGATCGACTACGAGCTGCTCTCGCTCAACGCCCAGCTCTGCTTCGCCCTGTACTCCACGTCGCGATCCATGACGGCCGCCTACCGGCCCTTCCTGGACGACATGAACCTGACCTACCCGCAGTACCTGTGTGCTGTGGCCCTGTGGGAGCGTCCCGGTATCGCCATGAAGGACCTGGGCGAGCAGGTGCACCTCGACTACGGCACCCTCTCGCCCCTGGTGCAGCGACTACAGTCACGCGGCCTGGTGGAGAGTGTGCGCAGCGTCACCGACGGCCGCGCGGTGGTCCTGCACGCCACCGAGGCCAGCCGCGAACTGCAGCAGGGCGCGCAGAGCATGATCCGCACCGTGCTGGACCTGGTCGGTGTTCCCGTCGAGGACATCGAGGCCCTGCGCGATCAGGTCAAGGCCCTGGGCGCGCGGCTGGACGCCGCCGCGCTCGCCGCCCGCGCCCGCTGACCGGCCGGTCGCGAGCGCGTTGCGCTCAGGCGAATTTGGCCAAGGCGCCGGCCACGATGGCGTCCAGCCGCGCGTGGTGCGCGCCCTTCCAGTAGGTCTGGCCGCAGTCGACGCACTGCGCGAAGGAGTCGTAGCTCTGACCGGTGTTGTCCGGCAGCCGGTCGCGCACGGCGTCGCGGTCGGCGGCTCGCAGCGCGCCGTTGCAGGAGGTGCAGCGGGTCCAGGGGGCCAGGCGCGGCGCGAAGCGGGACAGTACGTCGTCCAGTTGCTCGGCCGGTTGGTGGCTGTAAACGTAGGCGCCGGAATAGATTTCGCGACGCCGCAGCAGGCCGCGGTCGCGGGAGAGCAGGACTCGGTGCTCGGCGGCGGAGCGGGAGGCCAGGGCGGCGTCGCCGATATCCGGATTCTCGTAGGCCGCATCGATTCCCAGTAGCCGCAGCCGCCGGGCCAGGGTGCCCAGGTGGATGTCGAGCAGGAAGCGCAGCGGCTCGTCGCTGGGTTGCGGGCGGACCACCGCCGCGACCGTGACGGTCTCGCCGCCGCGCGGAATATGGCCGGTGGCAACGGATTCGCCGTTCACCAGCACCGTGCCCACCTCGGTTAGCGGGATGCCCAGCGACTCCACCACATGCCCCAGCGTGGAGGTGCCGTCCACCCGGATCGGACCCCGGTCGCGCTGACCGACGAACACGCGCAGCTCGGGCGCGACCTCGACGGTGATTTCCCCTGCGTTCACCAGCCCAGGATCCCAGAAATCGGGTACTCGCGAGCAACTCGTTTTCCGCGGTCGCGTGCCGCGGCCGCCCGGGGTGAATGTGAAGTGCAGGCGAATTTCACCCGTGCAGTGGCCTGAAGCACAGGGGAAGGGTGTGAGAACAATCCGTTAACCAATTGTTTGCACGTATGCCTGTTGCGGACTCGATCGGTAGATGTTTGTCTTGGTTCGC
The DNA here is from genome assembly GCF_018362975.1 of Nocardia tengchongensis. Lineage (NCBI taxonomy): Bacteria > Bacillati > Actinomycetota > Actinomycetes > Mycobacteriales > Nocardiaceae > Nocardia > Nocardia tengchongensis. The sequence goes on along the minus strand of NZ_CP074371.1, from coordinate 7,878,191 downwards.
AGGTCGTCTACCCATCGGGTGAATCCTCGGCAGCGTCGCCACAATCACAATTCGGACCTGCTGCCTCCAAGTCGCGGCTCTCGGCGCGCTTGTCCTGATGAAGGGGAAAGGAAATCGGGCCATGTTTGCATTCCGATCGGCTCGTGCCGCCACCGTCCTGCTGGCGGGAATCGCCGTACCGCTGTTCGCGCCCGTCCTGGCTACCGCCGCACCGGCGGGTGGCGACACACCCGCCGGTGTGAGCCCGGCCCCCGAACAATCGATATTGCCGCAGCTCGGAACGGGTAGTGCGGCCGCCGGGACCGGCTCGGCCACCGTCGCCGGCCTGGCCGGGGCGCTCGGCACCGGCAGTTCCGCCGCGGGCAGCCTGGCCGGGTTGGTGCCCGGACCGGGCTCGGTGCTCGGGCTGCTGGGCACCGGCAGCGGCGCGGCGAGCGGTTCCGCGCAGGCCGGTGGTACCGCGGCCCAGGCGCTGGGCTCGGGCAGTGCCGCGGCGGGGGCCGGTTCCGCCGGAAAATAGTGCCCGCCGACCGAGTGGGCGCGGGGCTTTCGGTGTGCTGCATCACCGTCGAGTGGCACATCACATTTCAATAGCTTCCAATTCGCCGGATAGCCGATAAACCGTTTCGATCGCGCTGGTTTCGCGCACCGTGAGTTATTGCGGAAATCGAACGGCCGCACCGGCTCCGGCGAGGTCTCGATGAGGGAGACGGTCATGGACTACACCCACCTATCCGAATTCGCGGTGCGCCCCGGCGCGCTCACCCTGTGGCGGGCCGAACTGGCCCCGGGAGCGGGCTGGACCGCCGACGAACGGCCCCTGGCCAGCGTGCACGTCCGCCACTGCCGGGAGACCGACGTCACCGACCCGCGCCCGGGCCGGGGTCGCTGGATCGGAACCATCTTCGAAATGGACGCGCCCTTCCAGCCCGCGCACTGGCGCGAGACCGCGCGGCGCTGGCACGCCCGCCACGAAGGCCTGCGCACCACCCTGACCCGCCACGACGGCCCCGAGCCGGAGCGGCTGATCTGCGCGGCCGCCGACCTCGGCGTCACCGCCGAGCCGATCCCCGGCATCACCGGATCCCGCGAGATCAACGAATACCTCACCGGCGCACTGGAATCGCGGCTCTCCCCGCTGTCCTGGCCGCACTGCCTGCTCGCCACCGTCGAGCACGCCGACACCGGCGACTTCACCGTCCTGGTGGCCGCCGACCACTCCGTCATGGACGCCTACTCGCAGGCCATCGTCATCCTGGAACTGCGCACCCTCTACGCCGAAGTCGCCCGGGGCGAGCAGGCGCGCGAATCGCCGACCTTCGGCAGTGCGGCGGATTTCGCGCAGTGGGAACGCGACACCGCCGCCGCCCTCACCCCCGAGTGCGACGCGGTCCGCTACTGGCGCCGCTTCCTCGACGGCTCCGGCGGTATGCTGCCCCGCTTCGAACCGGCCATCACGGCGCGTGGCCGGGCGGCCACGGACGGTGCGCCGGCGCCGCTGCCGCAGACCTCCGTCTCGCGGAAGCTGCTCTCGCTCAGCGACCTCGAACAGGTGGAACGCGCCATTGCCGAGTGCGGCCACCGCCTGTCGGTGGCGGTCTTCACCGCGCTCGCGATCGCCTACCGTCGCGCCTTCGGCTATCTCTCGCTGCGGGCCATCATGCCCATCGCCACCCGCCCCGACCTGCGCTGGCTCGAATCGATGGGCTGGTTCGTGAACGTCGTCCCCCTCGACCTCACCCTCGCCCCCGACCTGGACCTCGACAGCGCGCTGGAGTCCACCCGCACCGCCCTGCGTCGCACCCGCACCGCCAACGACGCCACCTGGACCCGCGTCCTCGAACTCCTGAACTGCACCGACCACCCCCGCTTCGGCATCTCCTTCCTCGATATCCGAGCCCTCCCCGACCACCAACTCGTCGAATCCCTGCGCGGCCACACCCTGCGCGCCGAGTCCTACTCCACCGACGAGGTCTTCTTCTGGATCGTCCGCGCCACCGACGGCCTGCGCCTGTCCACCCGCTTCCCGGCCACTTTCCCGGAGGCCGACATGGACCGCTTCCTGGCCGAATTCACCCGAGCTATGCGCGAATTCGCGATTCCCCAGGCCGCGCCGGTCGGTGCGACCACCACCGAACCCGCGCCACTGCGGGTTCCCGTCACGGCTCGGGCGTGACCGCCGTGCACCCGAAGAAGATCCTGCTGGCCTTCGCCGGTAGCCGGGGTGACGCGCAGCCAGGTGTGCTGCTCGGCCGGGAGCTGCTGGGCCGTGGTCATGACGTCACCGTGGCGGTCTCCCCGAACCTGGTCGAATTCGCTTCACGCCACGGTGTTCCGGCCGTGCCGTTCGGGCTCGACAGCGACGAACTGCTGCGCGCCCAGCGTGACGATCAGCGCTTCCGGCAGCTGAATCCGGTCCAGCGCGTCCGCGCGGTGCTGGACCTGCAACGGCGCGGATTCGGCGAGAGTGCGCGTGATCTGCTCGCTGTTGCCCGGGGGCACGATATCGTCGTGACCGGGATGGCGTGCGAGGAGGTTGCGGTCGAAGTCGCTCGCCACCACGACATTCCGGTCGCGGCGGTGCACTTCTTCCCCATCCGGCCCAACCGGTCGGTCCCGGTCGTGGCCGCCGGTTGGGGGCATCGCATTCCGGGGCCGCTCAATCGCCTGGGTTGGCGGGCGCTCACGGCGGCCCGCGCTCGCGCGCTCGCCCCCGAGGTCGCGGCCCTGCCGTGGGCAACGGCCGCCGCCGGCCGCGTCGGCGTGCTGGGAGCACAGGGCTACACCGCGATTCAGGCATACGACCCGGAGCTGTTCCCGGGACTGGCGAACCACCTGCCCGGTGCGGTCTTCACCGGCTTCCCGGTACCCATCGACGATGGCGTGCCTGCCATCGCGCGGGGTGCCGCCGCGCCGAGGGACGGCAGCATAGAGCGGGCTTTCGGTCTCGACGCCGAGCTGGCCGAGTGGATTATCGCGGGCCCGGCTCCCGTCTACGCCGGACTCGGGTCGATGCCGGTGGCCGATCCGGTCGCAGTGGAGGCCATGGTGCGCGAGGCCGGCCGCCGGCTCGGGCTCCGGGTGCTGTTGGTGGGGCCGATGTTTCGCGGGCGGATCGGTGCGGAGCTCGCGGTGGTCGATCAGGTCGATCATCGGGCAGTGCTGCCGCTGTGCGCCGCGGCCGTGCATCACGGCGGCGCGGGAACAACGGCCGCCGCGCTGCGAGCGGGTGTGCCGTCGGTGATCTGCTCGGTGCAGGCCGATCAGCCCTATTGGGGCAGGCAGGTGGAGTCGCTCGGGTTGGGTGCGACCGCCCCCTTCGCGGGCTTGACCGCGAATCGGCTGGAGCGGTTACTGATTCGGGCGACCGAGCCGGATGTGCGGCTGCGGGCGACCGCCTACGGGGCGCGATTCCGGGACGACGGGGTGCGGCGGGCGGCGGATGTCGTCGAATCGCTGGCACCGGACACGGCGGCGCGCGACGCTGCGGAACTTACGGCTGCGACGATCGGAGGTGTCCGATGAGCGGTGAGATCGCCATCGAAACACGAGGGCTCGGCAAGAGTTTCGGGACCATGACGGCCGTCGATGCCGTCGACCTGGACGTCGCGGCGGGCACGGTGTTCGCGCTGCTCGGCCCCAATGGCGCGGGCAAGACGACGACCGTGCGCATGCTGGCCACCCTGTCGCGGCCGTCGCGGGGCACGGCGACGGTGTTCGGCTACGACATCGTCGGTCAGGCCACCGCGGTGCGCTCGATGATCGGCCTCACCGGGCAGTACGCGGCGGTGGACGAGAACCTGACCGCCTGGGAGAACCTGCGACTGTTCGGGCGGCTGCTCGGTCTCGGCCGGCGGGCGGCGCAGGATCGGGCGGCCGAACTGCTGGACGATTTCGAGCTGACCGAGGCCGCGCAGCGGCGGGTGGGGTCGTTCTCCGGCGGCATGCGGCGGCGGCTGGATCTGGCGGCGACGCTGATCACGGTGCCGCCCTTGATCTTCCTGGACGAGCCGACCACCGGGCTGGACCCGCACACCCGCGAGCGCATGTGGTCGGTGGTGCGCGGGCTGGTCGGGCGCGGCGCGACGATCCTGCTCACCACGCAGTACCTCGAGGAGGCCGACGCCCTCGCCGATCGGATCGCCGTCATCGACCACGGCACGGTGGTGGCCGAGGGCACGGCGGGGGAGTTGAAGTCCTCCATCGGCGAGGAGATGCTGCGGATCGATCTGGCCGATCCGGCGCAACGCCCGCTGGCCGATGCCGCCGTCGAAAGGCTCACCGGCACAACGCCATTGCACGGCGACAATCCCGCCACCCTGACAGTGCCGCTCACCGATGTCGGCACCGCCGCCGACATCGTCGCCTCCTGCCGCGACAGCGGAATCCGCCTGCGCGGCTTCGGGGTCGAACGCCCCGACCTGAATTCGGTGTTCCTGGCGCTCACCCGGCGCCCGGCCCGCACCTCGCCTCCGGCCGAAAGGCGGACCGCATGACCATCCTGTCCGATACCCCGGTGCTCGTGCACCCCACCGCGCGGATCGCGCGGCGGCCGCGCATCACTCACGTCGGCCTGCGCGCCGGCCTGGCGCAGTCGCTGTTCATGGCCCAGCGCGGCCTGCTGACCTTCCGGCACAGCCCGCAACTGCTCTACGACGCCGTGCTGCTGCCGATCGTGGGGCCGCTGCTGTTCGGCAGCGTGTTCGGCAAGGCGATCGCGGGCAGCCTGGACGCCTACCTGCCCACGCTGATCCCCGGCGTGCTGGTGCAGATCGTGCTCACCTCCTCGGTCGCCATGGGAGTCCAGCTCTCCGAGGACATCCGCTCGGGCGTCTTCGATCGCTTCGTCTCCATGCCGATTGCCCGTTTCGCGCCGGTAGCCGGGGCTCTACTGGCGGGCGCGACCCGCTATGTGATCGCCGCGCTCATGGTGCTGCTGGTCGGCTTCGGCATGGGTTACCGCCCGGATCATCCGCTGGGCCTGGCGCTGGGGGCGGTGCTGGTGGTGTTCGCCACCACCGCCATGAGCTGGCTGTTCGCCTTCATCGGCGTGACGGTGGCCAAACCCGCCGCGGTGCAGGGTATGTCGATGCTGGTACTGACCTTCGCCAGCTTCGCCTCCAACGCCCTGGTCCCGGTGGCCGCCATGCCCGCCTGGCTGCGCCACGTTTCCGACTACAACCCCGTCTCGCATCTGGTGGCGGCCGTGCGCACCCTCGCCGATTCCGGTTCGATCGGCTCCGACTTCGCCTGGTCGGTGGGTTCCGCGCTGGTCGTCGCGATCGTGTTCGCGCCCTTGACCGTTCGCACCCTGCGTGCCCAGTGATCCGGAGCCCGTCATGCCCGCCGCCCTGAACCGGCTCACCGCCGACGACGACCTGTTCCTGAAGCTGCACGACCTGTACGGCACCGCCCTGGTCAACCAGCTGGCCTGGCGCTTCGACGAAACGCTGGATCCCGCTGTGCTGGAACGCCTGCACGCCCACCTCGCGAACGGGTTCCTGGCCCGCCGGGTGATGACCACCGCGGTGCCCTTCGCCCGGCCGTGGTGGGTACCGGCCACCACGGCCGAGCCGCTGGCCGTGCAGCAGCGCCCGGTACCCGAAACCGGAGTCCTGGATTGGCTTTTCGAACAGAGCAAGGTGGAATTCGACCCGGTCACCGGCCGCGTCTGGCGACTGTCGGTCGCACCCACGACCTCGGGTGGCACCCTGCTGTCTCTGGTCACATCGCATGTGGGCGCGGACGGCGGAGCGGTGCTCTTCGCCCTGGGCGATGCCCTGCGCCGACTCGATGCCGGTGAAACACCCGATATCGCAACGAGTTCGGGCCGCCTGGTGGGCTCGAACCCCGTCGGCGGCCTGTCGCGCGCCCACCTCGCCGACGCTATCGGTCAGCTGCGCGCCGCCGCCCGGGGCATCCGTGCCGCGGTGAAAGCCCGCGAAGTCCGAGAGCCCGACCGCAACCCGCGCCCCGCCGAACCGCGACTCCCACTGCCGGATCGCCATTCCCCCGCCGACCTGGTGGTGGAAGTCGATGCGGCCGAATGGAACTCCGTCGCCGCCGCCCACGACGGCACCGACAACGGCCTCATGGTCGGTGTAGCCGTCGGCCTGCTGGGCCGCAGCGGCCGCATCGAAGGCGGAACCCAGGTCCGGGTCGATATCCCGCATTCCCTGCGCGGAATCGACGATCCCCGCGGCAACGCCACCACCGGCCTACCCATCGCCGTGCCCTGCTGCAAGGGCGAGCGCACGAACCTGCGCCAGGTGCGCATCGCCATCAAGCGTGCGGCTCGCGCCTACGCCGATCCCGCCACCACCCCCGCATTGCAGCACCTGCAACCGGTCCAGATGATGCTGCCGAAGCCGGTCCTCGGCTTCTTCTCCCGCACCGCCAAGGCTCCGGAATGCCTGTGCACGAATCTCGGCGAGACCGGCCAGGGAGTGGCTACCATCGCCGGTGTCCGCGCCCGCTCGGTGCTCATGCGCCCGGTCGTCTGCACCGGCGACACCGAGCTCTTCCGTCGCGTCGAGGTCGGCCTGAACCTGTCGTGGTCCAGCGACGGCGACACCGTCACTCTCGCCATCACCGGCGGGGATCCGGACCGCTTCCCGACCCGCGCGGCCCTGCGTGACCACGTTGCCGATGAATTCGAGGCGTGGGGACTTGCACCTCGATTCTGGACATAAGTGTGTGTGCACATATTAAGAATTTGATTTTGCCGATGACATCAGGGGTGGCCTGCTGATAGATATGTGCGTGCACTGCTATCCAGGAGGACCTTGTGCGCACTTTCAGCGGCATCGTCGCCGCGCTCGCGATCATGGGCTGGACCGTGGGCGCGGCCACTGCTGAACCCGCGGGCAGCACCCCGCTCGACTCCCTGGCCGCCTGTCCCGCGAACGCCCGCGCCGACTCACCCGTCTTGTTGATCCACGGCACGCACGCCGATGTGGAGAAGAGTCTCGGACCTGTGCGGCAGGCGCTGCTCGATGACGGTCGCTGCGTGTACGGCCTCGACTACGACTCCGACGAACCGCTCTCGACCTCGGTGGACTACTTCACCGCCGCCGTCGGCCGGATTCGCGCGGTGAATCAGGTGGATTCCCTTGATCTGGTCGGCAAGTCGCAGGGTGCGCTGATCGCCCGTGCCGTCAGCCTGCAATTCGCCGCCCGCGCGGTGAATCCGATTCGGACGGTCGTCGCCGTGAGCGGACCACAGCACGGCACCAGTCCCGCGGGCCTGCATCTCACCCTGCCCACCGGGTCGGCTGTGCCGCAAGGGCTTCCATTTCTTTCGCCGGCGATGGCCGACATGATCGCGGGGTCGTCGTACCTGACGCGGCTCAACAGCGGTCCGATGGTCGCCCCCGGCGTCCGCTATGTCATGACCGCCACCGCGTACGACCAGATCGTCACGCCGTACACCACGGCGTTCATCGACGCGCCGGGCGTCACCAACATCCTGGTCCAGGACGGCTGCCCCGAGGATCACACCGGCCACCTGGCAGGCTCCACCGACCCTCGGACCGTCGACCTGGTCCTCCATGCTCTCGACCCGGTGCGCCATCCCGGTGTCCGCTGCACCGCCAATGACAACGGAAAGTAGTGCCGCCATGTGGGATTCGAATCCGTCGCGTGGCGGCGGCATCAGCCGGAGAACTTTCGGACTCGGTCTGCTGGGCGGCGTGGCCCTCGCGGCCGCTCCCGCCGCCACGGCCGACCCCGGTCCGGGCACGTACCGGCTCACCGCCGACCAGATGTCGCGCACGCCGATCGGGACTTCTTCGGGGTCAACGGCGCTCGCATCATTTCGGCGGAAAACGCCGGGCAGTGGCGCGATCCGGTTTTTCAGGGCGCGCTCGCCGCGGTCGGACCGGGCCTGATCCGCGTGCAGGGCGGCACCACATCGCAGTGGATCGACTGGCGCACCGGACGTTTCGACGAGCGGGACGGGGGTGGCTTCGCCGGCCGCAATGACGGACGTCCCCCGCTCGCGCTCGCCGATTGGTCCGGAATCCTCCAGCGGATCGGCGCGGTGCCGATCTTCGACCTCAATGTGGTCACCTCGACCCTCGACGACCAGCTGGACATGCTCCGCGAGGCCCGGCGGCTCGGAATGCCCGTCCGGTATGTCGAACTCGGCAACGAGCTGTGGGCACCGATGCGGGCCTACATCGACCGCTATCCCACGGGTGCGGATTATGCGGGCGTCATGAACGATTGGATCACCGTCATCCGGCGCGAGTTTCCCGATGTGCGCATCGGCGTCTCGGCTGTCGATGATTCCTCGCCCGCAGGCGTACTGGCCGGGACGCGGATGGGCTCATGGAATCGCGGTCTGTACGAAACGATTCGCGATGCCGATGCCGCCGTCTTCCACCCGTACTGGATTGTCGATCCGCTCGCGGCCGACATCTCCTCCACCGCCGCGGGCGGTGTGGTGACGTGGACGGGGCTGGCCGGCAAGGTGTTGCCCGAGCTGCCGTCGGGTATGCGGGCGTGGTTCACCGAATACAACCAGATGGGTAAGGAGGCCGTCGCGCCGTTGGATCGACTGCCCGCGGTCCAGCAGACCTGGGCCGTCGGATTGAGCGTCGCCTCCTTCGCGCTGCGCGCACTGCTCGATCCGCGTGCGGACCTGGCGGTCATGCACTGCGCGCTGAATGGCGCGCCCAGCGCCGACACCGGCGGGGGTGGCACCACCAATCAGGCCGTACACGCACTGATCTCGGATGGTTCGGGTGGTTCCTCGCGGTTCGGGCGCACCGCTCTGAACGTCGCACTGACTCCGATCTACCACTGCCTCGAGGCCGGGACGACCGTGCGCGCATTACGGCTGGACCGCGGAGTCGAGATCTCCGCGGCTCTCTTGACTCCGGTGTATGCCGGTGCCGCCGAGGCGTTCACCGGCGCCGAACTGACCTCCGCCGGCGGCACCCGCGCCGTCCTGATCAACACCTCGGATCGGCCGCTGCGTATTGCCCTGCCGCCCAGTCTGATCGGTGCGCAGGACGTACGGATCTACCACGCGTCCCCGACGGCCGCACCGGCCTTTGTCGCCGGCGACACGGTATCCGAAACCAGTACAGCGGTTTCCGATGTCCTCGACCTGCCCGCGTACTCGCAGGCCGTACTGCGTTGTCCGCCGGCCGGGGCGTGATCGTCGCGCGGTAGGTCAGTCGCGGTTCTCGAAATCGGCGAGGGTCACTTCGAGCCAGCCGATATACCCGGCGGTCGAGGCCCGGCCCTGGTCGTGGGCGGCGCGCAGGACCTGTCCGGCCCAGCCCGGATCGATGGCGTCGATGGGTGCGAGCGCGCCGGTCAGCTCGTCGATCCGGGTGGGTGTACGCACCTGGTCGCGGCGGTAGTCCAATTCGGTTCGCAGGACCTCGATGGCGATGTCCCGGCCGAGGACTCCCGCCAGCAGGAATCGCATCATGAAATCGGGATCCATGGGCCGGGGTGCGGGCACATAGGGGGAGTGAGCCCAGTCCAGCAGGCTCTGCCGGCCGTCGCCGGTGAGCCGGTAGACCTTGGCGTCCGGTTTGCCCTCGCGGGTCTCGACCTCGAACTCGACCAGCCCGCGCTCGACGAGCTTGCCCAAGGTGCGGTACACCTGCGGCAACGTCACCCGGTAGCCGATGAACCGGCCGGGGCCGTCCATCCATTTACCCAGGTCGTAGCCGGACAGCGGGCGGAGTGCCAGCAGGCCGAGGATCAGGGTGTCGAGCATGCCTTCACCATATGTGCTCGCGCAGGTACCCTCGCGGTTCGCCGATCGGTGACCGCAGATTCTTGTTGACGCGCGGCCAATGTAGGTGTAACCCTGAGGAATAGATACTTAGGTCACTTTCCGAGAGGCTCTGACAATGACGTCAGCACACGTGACGGACGACCCCGGTCGCGCTTGCCCGGCAGTACGCCGAGAAGCTCATGCTGCTCTCGCAGGGGTCCGTCGACAAGAATTTCGATCCGTTCACCGATATCGATTGGGATCACCCCGATTTCGCGGTCAGCCAGGATGAAAAGCGGTGGATTCTGCCCGTCTCCGGCGACATGTTCGCGCGGCATCCCTGGTATCAGGCCCAGTCCGAGGCTCGCAAGATCGCCATCGGGCTGTGGCGGCAGGCCAATATCGCCAAGGTCGGCCTGCAGTTCGAGACCCTGCTCATCGGCGGCATGGTGCAGCACACCTTCAAGCTGCCCAACGGCTCGCCGGAGTTCCGCTACTGCACCCACGAGGTCATCGAGGAGTGCAATCACACCCTGATGTTCCAGGAGATGGTGAACCGCATCGGGATCGATGTGCCCGGCATGAGCACGATCCTCAAGCAGCTCACCTACCTGGTGCCGCCGCTGGCCTCGGTGTTCCCGAATCTGTTCTTCATGGCCGTGCTGTCGGGTGAGGAGCCGATCGACCACATTCAGAAGGCGATCCTGCGCGCCGGCGAGGACATTCATCCGATCATGCGCGGCGTCATGGCGATTCACATCGCCGAGGAGGCCCGCCACATCTCCTTCGCTCACGAGTTCCTGGAACACCATGTGCCGCAGGCCAACCCGTTCGACAAGTTCGTGTTGTCGCTGGCCTTCCCGATCGTCATGTGGATCGGCGGGCGGGCCATCCTGATTCCGCCGCGCGCGTTCTTCGAGGAGTTCGACATCCCGCGGTCGGTGCGCAAGGAGGTCTTCTTCGGGCTGGCCGAGTCGAAGGAGGCGTTCGCGGGCTTCTTCGGCGATGTGCGCACGCTGGCGCACCGGATCGGCCTGATGAACCCGGTGTCCAAGCGGGTGTGGAAGGCGCTGGGTATCGGTGGTGCCCACGACCCGCTATCGGTCGGAACCGGATCGGCCAGGGCAAGTCCGCGCGGCCTGATTTCTGGGGGTTCGGGGGCGAAGCCCCTGAGAGTCCCGAGAGTTGGGCTTCCCTGACCGGCGGGCAGTAGACGTTACTATAAATAACATGTAATACTCGGAGCGCCCGGACGCCGGTGTCCGGGCGCGACCGACCAGAAGCGAGTTCCCCATGACGCGGCATGTCGACGTACTGATCATCGGCGCGGGCCTGTCCGGTATCGGCATGGCCTGCCACCTGACCAGGGAGAAGACCGGGCGCAGCTACCTGATCCTGGAGCGCCGGACCGCCATCGGCGGCACCTGGGACCTGTTCAAGTACCCCGGCATCCGGTCCGACTCGGACATGTACACCTTCGGCTTCGGCTTCCGGCCGTGGCACGGCACCAAGGTGCTCGCCGACGGACCGCACATCCGCCAGTACATCGAGGACACCGCCGCCGAATACGGCGTCACCGATCACATTCGCTTCGGCCGCAAGGTCACCAAGACCAGCTGGTCCAGTGAGCAGGGCGTCTGGACCGTCGAGGTGCTCGACGAGCGCTCCGGCCAGACCGAGACCTACACCAGCGACTTCCTGGTCGGCTGCACCGGCTACTACGACTACGACCAGGGCTACCGGCCCACGTTCCCCGGCGAGGAGAACTTCACCGGCACGATCGTGCACCCGCAGCATTGGCCCGAGGACCTCGACTACAAGGGCAAGCGCATTGTCGTCATCGGCAGTGGCGCGACCGCCATCACCCTGATCCCGGCCATGAGCAAGGACGCCGCGCACGTCACCATGCTGCAGCGTTCGCCCACCTACATCGCCGCGCTGCCCGCCGACGACCCGGTCGCGGTCGGCTTCAAGTTCGCCAAGGTCCCCGCGGCCATCGCCTACAAGGCGGGCCGGGCGCGCAATATCGCGTTGCAACGGGCCAGCTACCAGCTCTCGCGCACCAACCCCAAGCTGTCGGCCAAGCTCATGCTGGCCGCGGTGCGCGCGCAGGTCGGGTCGAACATCGACATGAAGCACTTCACCCCCAGCTACAACCCGTGGGACCAGCGCCTGTGCGTGGTGCCCAACGGCGACCTGTTCAAGGTGCTGCGCAAGGGTGAGGCCTCGATCGCGACCGACACCATCGACACCTTCACCGAGACGGGCATCCGGCTGTCCTCGGGCGAGGAGCTCGAGGCCGACATCGTGATCAGCGCAACGGGTTTGAAGGTGCAGATGCTCGGCGGCGCGGAGCTCGAGGTGGACGGGCGGACGCTCGCCACCCGGGATCTGGTGGCCTACAAGGGCGCGCTGCTCGGCACGGTCCCGAACATGATGATCGTGCTGGGCTACACCAACGCCTCCTGGACCCTCAAGGCGGATCTGGCCGCGGAGTACTTCTGCCGCCTGCTGAACCACATGCGCGACAACGGATTCAGCGAAGTCGTCGCCGTTCCGGAGGAGGGTGACCGTTCCGAGGCGTCGCTCATGGGCGGTGCGCTGACCTCGGGCTACATCCAGCGCGGTGACGGTGTCATGCCGCGGCAGGGCACCCGGGGCCCGTGGCTGGTGATCAACAACTACTTCCGCGACCGCGCCATGCTGCGCAAGGCGCCGCTGGAGGACGGTGTGCTGCGGTTCCGCCGCGGCGCCGCCGAGGCCGAACCGGTGGCCGCCGAAACCCGTTCGGCCTGACCGGATCCCGAATCTCGAACCCGGCCGTGCAGGGTGCGGCCGGGTTCGTGTTGTCCGGGGCGCTAGATCGGCTGGAAGCCGCTGCCCAGGCCCTTGCCGGCGTCGACGGCGGCGCGCACGGTGTCGAAGGCGACGGCGATGACGGGGGAGTGCAGCGGATTGGCGGCGTCGGTGCAGCTGAAGCGGAGAGTCCGGGTGTCGCTGATCAGCGGCGCCGAGACGATGCCCACCAGTTGGTCGCCGTAGGTGACCGGCGCACCCGAATCGCCGTAACTCGAACAGGCCTGCTCCAGCAGGCCCACCGGGCTCGACGTCCACACCACGCCGCAGCCGTGCCCGCTGGTCCGGCCGTTCTGGCAGACCACGCTGAAGGCGGGCGGGGTCGGCGCGAAGCCGGCGATGGTGGTGCCGTTGACCGAACGCAGCGGAATGACCACGGCCGGATCGAATTCGATGACGGCGTAATCGAGTTGCTCGTCGGCGGCGCGAACCACCCCGACCACTCCGGCGTCGGGGAACTGCTCCCCGTGCACCGGCGTCCCCGCCTCGGCGCAGTGCCCGGCGGTGAAGCCGACCAGTCGTCCGGCGGCGTCGTGCCCGATGGCGGTCAGACTGCATTTGGTGGCCCGGCCCAGCACCAGGCCGGAACCGCCGCCCAGGGCTGCCTGCTGGTCACCCGGGGCGGCGTGCGCGGCGGGGGCCGCGGACAGTCCGCAGGCGACGACCATGGCGGCCGGTGCGATCCAGCGGTTCACCTGCATTGTCCTCCGATCGAAACGGCTATTGCTCCACGGTAGCCCGCGGGTTCAGCGCAGCCAGATCGGCCGCTGCGCGGCGAAGGGATCGGACTGGACGTGCGATGCATCCGACCAGATCATGGTCTCGCGCCGGTCGAGAGTGTAGCGGGGCCAGGCGTCGCCCGGGTCGCCGTTGCTGACGAACGACACCCACGCCTGGTGGATCGCGTCGGCGAGCGCCTGCGGCGGGTTGCTTCCGGTCACCGCGGTCACGCCCTGCGCCCGCAACAGGTCGAAGGCGAACGGGACGTCGAGGCAGTGGAACGACATGCCTTGGTAGTCGGGCGCGGTGGAGGTCCAGGTGAACTCGTAGAGCCAGGTGGGCTGCTGCCGACCGGCCCGCATCTCGGCCACCCGGTAGGACGGCATGCGGATGACGACGTCGCTCTGCGCCTGTCCCGCAATCTGATTCGCGGTCAGGCCCGGATAGGCCAGGGTGAAGGCCGCCGCGGTCGACGGGTCGAATCCGAGCGCGCCCAGGGCGGCGGGCAGCGTGGTGTCGGTGACCGGCGGTCGATTCCCGGTCAGCGGCGCGGCATTGAACTCGTGCGCGGTGAAGCCGAGCATGAGCGGAACATACTGGTCCGCATCGGATTTCAGGACTTCGGCACTCGTGGCCGGGATGAGCGTGCCGTCCGCCCACGGAGCCAGGCCGAGCAGGGTGGCGGCGCTGCTGTCGGGTCCGAGTGCGCGCAGCTTGTCCTCGAGGTCCTGCAATCCGGTCTTGCTCAGGTCCCGCAGCGCGGCGGCGGTCGCGGGCCGGCCGGTGCGCTTGGTGAACAGGGCCGACATGGCCAGCGCGGTGGCGCGGTCGTTCGGCTGGGTGAGCGCGCCGGACTCCGAAATGCCCGCGCGGAACAGCCCTTTCGCGGACGGGGTGTTCATCAGCGCCCACACCGCGCCGCCGCCCGCCGATTGGCCGGCGATGGTCACCTTGGCCGGATCGCCGCCGAAGGCCGCGATATTGTCGCGCACCCAGGTCAGCGCCGCGATCCAATCCAGCACGCCGCGGTTGTCGGGGGCGTCGTCGAGATGCAGGAAGCCCTCGATGCCCAGGCGGTACCCGGCCGACACCAGTACCACGCCATCGCGATTGAAGGCCGCGCCGTCGTACCACGGGCTGGCCGGGCTGCCCGCCACGAAGCCGCCGCCGTGAATCCACACCAGCACAGGCAGTTTCGCGTCCGGGTCCGGATTCGGGGTGAACACGTTGACGGTGAGGATGTCGTCGCCGGGAATGGACGGCTCCGGAATGGCGGTGACCTCGGACAGCTGCTTCACCTGCGCGGTCGGCCCGTACGCGGTGCAGTCGCGGGTGTCCGTCCACGGGATCGGCGGCGCGGGCGCGGCGAACCGCAGCGCGCCCACCGGCGGCTGGGCGAACGGGATGCCGAGGAAGGCGACACCGGTCTCGCGGCGCACGCCGCGCACCGGCCCGGAGGTGGTTGTCGCGGTGGCGGTCCCGCGCGACTGTTCGGGCCCCGAGGTCCTGCTCGAACACGCCGTGGTCAACGCCAGCACCCCCGCTCCGAGCAGGAGAGTCCGTCGTCCGATCTGTTGCGCGGCCATGCCAACCCCTGATCCAGGATTAATGTCAACACTTGAAATAATTACCTGACACCATAGTCTCGACTCCGTGGAACCCGCACCGCCCACCCGTCGCGCCGCCGCCGCGCCGGGTCCCTGGCCGAACGACGCCGCGGCCATCCGCCGCCGCAACCTGGGCCTGGTCCTGCGTCACCTCGCCGACCACGGCCCCTGCCCGCGCACCGAGGTGGCCGCCGCCACCGGTCTGGCCCACGGCTCGGTCACCGCCCTGGTCGCTGATCTCGCCGATCGCGGCCTCATCACCGAGGATGACGTTCAGCGCTCCGGCGCCCGCGGCCGCCCCGGCCGCCCGCTGCGCCTGGACCCCACCCGGGCCGCCGTGGCCGCCATCCAGGTCACCTCCGAACACCTCCGCGTCGCGGTGGCCGACCTCGCGGGCGTCGTGTTCCACCACGACACCGTGCCGCACGACCTCGCGCCCGGAACGCCCGAGGCGATGGCCGATGCCATCGCGGCCGTCCTCGCGGACACCGTCACCCGCTTACCCGGATTCGCCGGAGCCGAAACGGATTCGGCGCCGCGCCCGGTCCTGGCGCGCGCGGTGATCGCCATGGCGGGCCCGGTCCTCGACGATGCCGCGCAAACCGTGGTGGTGGCACCGGATTTCGGCTGGATGGAGCCGGTAGCCTTGCGCGCCCTGGTCGCCGCCAGCCTGCCGGCGCCCACGGTGGTGATCGACGTGATCAACGACGCCAATGCGGCGGCCCTGGCGGAATTCCATGCCCTGCCCCGGGATTCGCGCGGTCTGGTGCTCATCGAGGCGGGCACCGGTATCGGTGGCGGCGTGGTTCTGGACGGCCGCATCCACACCGGCAGTCACGGCATCGCGGGCGAACCCGGTCACGTCCCCGTCGCCATGGACGGGCCCGACTGCGTCTGCGGCGCCCGCGGCTGCCTGGTCTCCTATGCGGGCCCCGAAGCCGTGTTCGCCGCCGCGGGTCTCGGTGATGTCCTGCACCACCGGGGCATTCAGGCCGCCGAAGCCGACCTGCTGACTCGCCTGCGCCGAGCCGACCCCGCCGCCGTCACCGCCCTGGCCACCGCCGCCCGAGCCCTGAGCGCCGCGATCCTGTCCATCACCGCTCTCCTCGACACCGACGAGGTCGTCCTGGGCGGCTTGCTCGCCGAGTGGTTCCCCTGGCTGTCTCCAACCATCGAAACCCACCTCGCCGGCCGCCGAGCCCTCGCCCCGGCCCTCGGCCTGCGGGTCGCCCCCGCCACCCTCGGCGAGGAAGCCATCCTCACCGGCGCCCTCGGCTTCGCCCGCCGCGCAATCCTTTCCGACCCCGCCCTCGTTCCTCCGCTCCCTGCCGCCACGCACTGAACGCGAGCTCGGCCACCGAGCCGTCAGTCGGTGAGTCTGCGTGTCGCTGGAGATTCGCGGTGGAACCGAGCTGGTGGATGGTTCGATGACGGTATGGACCTGCGTCAGGATCTGGGCGGTACTGTCGACGGCCTGATGCCCGAGCTGAAAGCAATACTCGGACAGCTAGTTTCCATCCCTTCGATCGCGTTCCCGGACTATCCGAAGGCGAATGTCCGGCGCGCGCACGATCTGGTCGCCGAGGAGTTGCGGAAATCGGGGGTGGGGGAGATCCGGGTACTGGATCTGCCCGGCACCTCGCCGGTGATCTACGGGCGGATCCCGGCTCCGGAGGGCGCGCCGACCGCGCTGCTGTACGGGCATTACGACGTCCAGCCTTCGGGGGACGAAAGCCTCTGGCACACACCGCCGTTCACGCCCACCGAGCAGGACGGGGCGATCTACGGGCGCGGGGCCGCCGACTGCAAGGCCAACGTGGTGGCGCATATCGGGGCGTTGCGGGCGTCCGGGGGCAAGCCGCCGGTGGGGGTGACGGTGGTGATCGAGGGTCAGGAGGAGTACGGGTCGGTCTTCGACGACTACCCGGCTGAGCATCCGGAGCTGTTCCAGGCCGACGCGCTGCTGATCTGCGATGCCGGCAATATCCGCGCGGGGCAGCCGACGCTGGTGACCGCGTTGCGGGGTGTCGCGGACGTGTTCGTGGAGGTGCGGACGCTGGCCGCGCCGGTGCACTCGGGGCAGTGGTGAGCGAGCTGCGGAACGTGGCGCTGGCCGAGGCCGAGTTCTTCCAGCTCTTCGCCGACCGGATGCGCCGATGAGCGACACCGCGACGCTCGAGGACGCGCCGAAGCCGGTGCGGCACAAGAAGAAGCGGGGCTTCCCGTCCACGTACACCATTCTCGCCGGGGTCACCCTCGCGGTGTGGCTGGCGGCCTTCGTGATTCCGCCCTTCAGCTGGGAACTGGGTTGGTACTTCCCGGAATTGACCGCGCTGTTCCTGGTGGGCGCGATCGTGGTGGGCCTGGTGGGCGGCCTGGGCGAGGCCAAGATGTCGGAGAACATCGGCAAGGGGTTCAGCGATTTCGTGGGCGCGGGCTTCGTCATCGTGCTGGCACGCGGGGTCACGGTCATCATGAACAACACTCAGGTCACCAGTACGGTGCTGCACGCGCTGGAGGGTGTCGTGTCGGGGACCTCGTCGGCGGCGTTCGCGGTGGCGGTGTTCCTGGTGAATGTGCCGCTGGCGTTCCTGATCCCGTCCACCTCCGGCCATGCGACGCTGGCCATGCCGATCATGGCCCCGCTGGCCGATTTCGCGCATGTGCCCCGGTCGCTGGTGGTGACGGGCTGGCAGTCGGCGTCGGGCTGGGCCAATCTGGTCACCCCGACGACGGCGGTGGTGACCGGCGGTATCGCGCTGGCGAAGGTGCGTTACGACCGCTACGTGAAGTTCATCGTCCCGCTGATGGTGATCCTGTTCGTGCTGATCTGTGTGTTCCTGGCCGTCGCGGCGTGGATCGGCTAGCCGGAGTGGGGGGTGCACGCCGGTGAACTGGGCCCAGCACTGCCGCAGGTAGAACTCCATGTCGATGGAAGGGTCGATGAGCCAACGGGATTGCAATCCGTCGGACAGCGCCATGAACGCGGTGGCCATGACCTCGACGTCGACGGTCGCCGGGATCGTTCCCGCCTGCTGCATGTCGCGCAGCACGTAGGCCAGGCCGCGGGTGCCGAGTTCGTAGTGCAGGCGCATGTATTCGTGGGCGGGATGGTCGGCGTCGGCGGCGGCGGCCTGCATGTGGGTGAACAGTTCCACGAGTCCGGGCACCTGGGTGTTGTGGCGGATGAGCCGGATCAGGGCCTCGGGGGTGGGTTCGCCCATGGCGGCGGTGTCGACCTCGTCGCGCTTGCGCAGGACCGCGACGAACAGTTCTTCTTTGGAGCCGAAGTAGTGCAGCAGCCCGCTCTGGCTCAGCCCGACCGCCTCGGCGAGCTCGGCCACCGAGGTGGCGAGGAAGCCGCGTTCGGCGATGGTGTGCAGGGCGGCCTCCAGGATCTGTTCCCGCCGTTCGATGCCTTTCCCGTAGGGTCCGCGTTTCGCCATCGGTCGAGTCTAAGCGTCCTCTGAGAGTTCCTTGTCCATCAAAACCGCACGATGTACGGTTTTCGCATGCGATTCCGCCGCCGCACCCTCGCAACGGTCGTTCTGGCCGCTTCCGCCGCCCTGGTCGCGACCACCGCACCCGCCTCGGCCCGGCCGGAGCCGCCCGCCCGGATCGCACCGCTGGGACCGGACTTCCTGTGGGGTGTGGCGGCCTCCGGCTTCCAGTCCGAAGGGCATGCGCCGGACAGCAATTGGTCGCGCTACGCCGCCTCCGGGAAGACCGAGGACCCGTACCTGGATTCGATCGACTTCTTCGACCGGTACGAGTCCGACATCCAGCTGGCGAAGCAGCTGGGCGTGAAGGTCTATCGGATCGGCATCGAATGGGCCCGGGTGCAGCCGCAGCCCGGTGTGTGGGACGAGGACGGACTTCGCTTCTACGACAAGGTGATCGGGGGCATCGAGGCGGCGGGCATGCGGCCCATGCTGACCCTCGACCACTGGGTGTACCCGGGCTGGGAGGCCGATCGCGGCGGCTGGAACCACCCCGAGATGGTGACGGACTGGCTGGCCAATGCCCGCACGATCGTGGATCGCTACGCCTCGGGCAACCCGCTGTGGGTGACGTTCAACGAACCGGCCATGTACATGATCAACGAGGTCCGGCTGGGCAATCTGCCCGCCACCGAGATTCCGGTCATGCAGGATCGAATCGCGCAGGCGCACAACGCAATCTACGACCACATCCACCAGGTGCAGCCGGGCGCGATGGTCACCAGCAACGTCGCCTACCTGCCGACCGCCGAGGACCTGGTGAACGGCGCGCTCATCGGCAAGATCGCGGACAAGCTCGACTTCATCGGAATCGACTACTACTACGGGGCATCGCCGGATGCCGCGCACTCGGCCGATCTCTCGGCGCTGTGGAAGAACCCGCTCCAGCCCGACGGCATCTACTACGCGCTGGACCACTATTCGCGCGCCTACCCGGGCAAGCCGCTCTACATCGTGGAGAACGGCATGCCCACCGAGAACGGCAAGCCCCGCGACGACGGCTACACCCGCGCCGACGATCTGCGCGACACCGTCTACTGGGTCCAGCGCGCCAAGGCCGACGGCATGAACGTGATCGGCTACAACTACTGGAGCCTCACCGACAACTACGAATGGGGCTCCTACACACCGCGATTCGGTCTCTACACGGTCGACGTGAAGACCGACCCCACGCTCACCCGCCGCCCGACCGACGCCGTCCCGGCCTACACCGCGATCACCGGCGCCGGCGGCGTGCCCGCCGACTACCGCCCGACCCGCGATCCCAAGGCCTGCTCGCTCGTCGACGCCCCGTCCAGCTGCACCGATCCGGTGACGCTGCCGCACTGACCACCCGGCGGCTCGCCGGATCGGTTGCGGGACAACCGTGTCCGCGCATCGGATGTCATCCCATCGCGGCCGATCCGGCGAGCGAATACTCGCCCGCGCTCAGCGCAATGCGGGAATGACCTCACGCTCGAACAGTTCCACGCCCGAGGTGTCGTAGGCGGTCTCGGGGAAGTAGTGGATCGAGTAGCCCAACCCGAGATCCTTGACCTGCGAGAGTCGTTCGACGATCTGCTCGGGCGTGCCCACGGCGGGGGAGTTGCGGAACAGATCCTTGACGTGCTGGGCCGCGCCTTCCGCGCCGACGAACGGGGTCAGGCGGGCCTCCAACTGTGTCAGCCGTTCCTGCACTTCCGCCTCGGTCGCGCCGACCAGCGTGTTGAAGTTGGAGCTGCGGGTGATGGCGTCGAAGTCCGTGCCGACCTCGGCGCAGTGGTCGCGCAGCAGTTCCGACTTCTGGGCGAAGGTCTCCGGGTCGCCCGCGAAGTTGGTGTACTGCGCGTACTTCGCCGCGATCCGCAGTGTCACCTTCTCGCCGCCGCCCGCGACCCAGATCGGAATCCCGCCTTCCTGCACGGGAAGTGGCCGCACGATCGCGCCGTCCACCTGGTAGTGCTTGCCGTCGAGCGTCGCCTTACCGGTGGTCCAGGCCTGCTTGAAGATCTGCACGCCTTCGTCGAGGCGTCCCAATCGCACACCGGCGGAAGGGAATCCGTATCCGTAGGCGCGCCATTCGTGTTCGTACCAGCCGCCGCCGATGCCCATCTCCACGCGGCCGCCGGAGATGAGGTCCACGGTGGCGGCCACCTTGGCAAGGTAGGCCGGGTCGCGGTAGCTGATGGCGGTGCACATCTGCCCCAGCCGGATTCGTGAGGTGCTGGCCGCCAGCGCGGACATCAGCGACCACGCCTCGTGGGTGGCCTCCTCGGTGGGCACGGGGACGGTGTGGAAGTGGTCGTAGACCCACAGCGATTCCCAGGCGTCCCCGGCATCCGCGCGGGTGGCCAGGTCCCGGATCACTCCCCATTGCGCGGCGGGGTCGATGCCGACCAGGTCGAGCCGCCAGCCCTGCGGGATGAAGATGCCGAAACGCACGAGATTTCTCCTCTGGTCGAATCCGGTCGATCGAATCCGGTGGGGATCGATTCCGGCATCCACTGTTCCCGTCCCCCGCGCGGCGGGCAACCGTTGGACACAGCCCGCGCCGAACTACGGCGTGCGGACCTCCGGGGCCGGGACATCGCTGGGTGCCAGCACCTTTCGCAGTGCGGACGCGACGGTTTCGAGTTCGGCCGCGTCGAGCTTGCCGCCGAGTCGCCGCTCGATGCCGGCCAGGTAGTGCGGAGCGGATTCGCGGAAGCGGCGGCGTCCTTCGTCGGTGATGGCCACGAAGGCCGAACGCCCGTCGTCCGGATTGGATTCGCGCCGTACCAGGCCCTTCAGTTCCATCTCGGTGACCAGCCGGCTCACCCGGGTGCGGCTGAGCACCACGCGCTCGCCCAGGTCGCTCATTCGGAGCCGGTGCGGCCCATCGAGTTCCAGCAGCACGTCGTACCAGCTCAGCGGCAGTCCGGTGGCGTGGCGCAGTTCGGCGTCGAGCTCGGGCACGAGCCGGGCGTGGACCTGGAGCAGGGCGGCCCAGGCGTGGACGGCCGGATGGGATCGGGGGGCGGACACCGACCCATCATAACCGGTTGCGTGCACCCGCACATAAGTAGTAGCGTGCACACGCACATAGTTTTCGGTGAAAGGAATTCTCATGACCGCGCTCATCACCCGCGAGGAACTGCTGAAGGAGATCGAGGCCGGAACGGTCACCGTGCTCGACACCCTGGGCGGCGCGTACTACGCCAAGGCCCATCTCCCCGGCGCGCTCGCCCTGGTCGGGGCCGACGTGGAAACCCGAGCGCCGCAGCTGCTTCCGGACCGCGACGCCGCCATCGTCACCTACTGCTCCAACGCGGCCTGCTCCAACAGCCAGCACGTCGCGACCGAGCTGGAACGGCTCGGCTACACCAATGTCCGCAAATACCGCGACGGCATCCAGGACTGGACCGAAGCGGGCCTGCCCATCGAAAGCTGATCGGCCCTCGCGGGCTTGCTCAGTCCTTGACGGTGATCGACAGCCGGGGGCGGGTGGCGTTGCCGGGGGAGACTCGCTCCCACACCGCGTCCAGCATCGGGGCCAGCAGCAGTTCGCCGAACTGCCGCAGCAGCACCGCGACGATCTGGTCGGATTCGGGCTTGTCGATGGAGGCCAGCCCTGCCGCGCGCAGTCCGGCGACTTCGCTGCGGGTCAGTTCCACCACCGCGTCCAGTAGATGGATGCGGGTCTCGGAGGGCTCCAGCAGGGACCGGCGAATGTAGTTCACCACGGCGGGGTTGGCGTGCAACATGTTCCGGACCGCTTCGTCGCGGGCGGAGGCGACCTCGGCGTGGGTGCCGGTCGGCGGGATCGAGGCGACGGCCTGGGCGAAGTAGTCGACCACGAGCTGGTCGGTGGCGTCGCGCAGGCCGTCCTTGGTCTTGAAGTGGTGCTGGACGAGGCCGAGGGTGACGCCGGCTTCGGCGGCGACCGCGCGCAGCGAGACCCGCGAGTCGCCGTACTGGGCGAACAGATCCATCGCGGCATTGCGGATGCGGGCCTTGGCGGTCAGGTCGTCTTTGGTGGCTCGTGGATTCAGCATCGCCCCTCAACTTAGTGGTTATCGGCCGCACGCTGGGCATTCGGTATGATTGACCGACTCACGATACAACTGTATCGTTCGCGGCAAGGAGGATCCCCTGATCCGGCCTCTGACCGGGGAACCGGTAGCGCACCGCGTTGCCCCGGGTGCGGTGGAGCCGCAACATTCGACGCAACCACGGAGAGTGACACCGATGTCCGAACTGTTCCCCGACTACCGGCCCACCTGGGAGACCGATCAGCACCGCGAGCTGCGCAAGCACGCCGCGGAGTTCTTCCGCAAGGAGGCGGTGCCGAATCGCGAGCGCTGGACCGCGCAGCACATGGTCGATCGCGAATTCTGGAACAAGGCCGGCGCGGCGGGCCTGCTCGGCCTGGACCTGCCGGAGGAATTCGGCGGCGCGGGCGGCGATTACGGCATGCAGGCCATCGTCCAGGAGGAGCTGGTCTACGCCCACGACAACGGCTTCGGCTTCTCGGTGCACTCGCCGATCGTGTCGCACTACATCTACAACTACGGCAATGACGAGCAGCGCGCGAAGTGGCTGCCGGGCATCATCAGCGGCGAGCTGGTGCTGGCCATCGCCATGACCGAGCCGGGCACCGGATCGGACCTGCAGTCGGTGCGCACCACCGCGATTCGCGAGGGCGACCACTACGTCGTCAACGGTTCGAAGACGTTCATCTCCAACGCCACCCACTGCGATCTGCTGGTGATCGTGGCCAAGACCGACCCGTCCCAGGGCGCTGCGGGCGTCTCGCTGATCGTGGCCGAGACCAAGGATCTGCCGGGCTTCGAGCGCGGCCGGGTGCTGGAGAAGATGGGCCAGCACGCCCAGGACACCCGCGAGCTGTTCTTCTCCGACATGCGCGTTCCGGTGGCGAATCTGCTGGGCGCGCAGGAGGGTCTGGGCTTCTACCAGCTGATGGAGCAGCTGGCCCGGGAGCGGCTGATCATCGCCAGCCTGTGCTCGGCGCTGGCCGAGGCGGCGGTGCTGGAGGCGCTGCGCTACTCCAAGGAGCGCGAGGCGTTCGGCCGCCCGATCGGAAAGTTCCAGCACAACGCCTTCACCCTGGCGGAGGTCAAGACCGAGGCGCTGGCCATCAAGACCTTGGTGGACTACGCGATCCAGCAGTACATCGACGGCAAGAACGATCCGTCCACGGCGTCCATGGCCAAGCTGTTCGCGGCCGAGACCTGCGACAAGGTGGTGGACCGCTGCCTGCAGCTGTTCGGCGGCTACGGCTACATGATGGAGTACCCGATCGCGAACATGTACACGGGTTCTCGTGTGAACCGCATCTACGGCGGCACCAGCGAGATCATGAAGGAGATCATCTCCCGCTCGCTGTGAGGCGGGGACTGGCGGCGGGCGGTTGGGGGCCGCCGTCAGCTGTCCGAGCTCAGGCCGGGCGGGAGCGGCTCACGATGGCCAGGCAGACCGCGCAGGCGGCGGCGAGGACGCCGAACATGGCGGGGTAGCCGATGCCGATCCCGTTGTGGCAGACCGCCATCAGTGCCGGGACACCGAAGCCGAGGTAGCTGACCGCGTAGAACACCGCGGTCAGTCCGGCCAGGTCGTCGGGGCGCGCCATGCGCTCGATCTCGAGCAGGCCCGCGACCAGGCCACTGCCGAATCCCATGCCCAGCGCGACGGCGGTCAGCACGGTCAGCCACAGGGTGAGGGTGGCGGAAGCGGCTGCGGCGAGCAGCATTCCGATGATGACCAGGCTCAGGGCCAGCACCGGGAGTCGCAGCGAGCCGGGCCGGTCGATCTTGCGCGCCACCGATTGGATGCCGAAACCGCAACCCAGGGTGATGACGGTGATCAAGGCGGAGAACGCGATCGGGGCGCCGTGCACCTTGGGCATCATCAGCGTCGGCATGATGGCATACGCCGCCGCCGACGAGGTGAACAGCCACAGGCACACCGGCAGGGCGATGGTGCGGAAGCGGTGATGCGAGCCGACGGGAACCTTCAGATCGTCGAGCAGCCGGCCCGGATTCGCCTGCGGCGCGATCGTTTCCGGCGCGCGGAACAGCAGCACCGCCGCCAGTCCGCACAGCGTCACATTGATCAGGTAGGCGAGCGAGTCCGGCCACGGACCCCACTGCGCCAGCACCCCGGCCACGCCCGCGCCGACGCCGAAGCCGCCGGTGAGGCTCATGGCCGAGCGTCGAGCCCCGGTGCCGGACGCGGTGTCGGCGGTGAAGGGCGGCTGCGACAGTTCCTTGAGCCAGCTGCTGCCCACCGCCATGGCCAGTCCCAGCGCGATGCCGCACAGCACGCGGCCCGCGGAAAGCATGGGGACCGTGGCCGATCCGAAGGCCAGCAGCGTCGATCCGGTGGCCGCGATGAACGGGGCGGGGCGCATGAGGGGGCGGCGGCCGTAGCGGTCGGAGAGCGGGCCGCCGATGAGCAGGGCTGGCACGATGCCCAGCACGTATTCGAACAGCAGCAGGTCCACGGTGGTGCCGGGCAGTCCGTCGCGCTTGTACATGACCAGCAGCGGCGTGAATTCGTTGCCGCCCCAGGCGATCGCGAAGATGGCGGTCGCCACGCCGAGCCACGCCTTGGGGTGGGTGCCGAGCCCGGTGGTGCGGGTGTCGAGGGTGGTCAGGGTCGCCATCACAGGCCTCGCGGGGTGACGCCGTGCACGTCGGTGAGGTGTTCGGCGAGGGCTTCGGCGAATCCGGTGCCGTCGGCGGCTTCGATCAGGTCGGCGAGGCGGGTGTGCTGTTCGATGATGCGGTGCGGGTTGGTCTCACCGCGTTGCAGCGCGACGCTGTTCATCCGGCGCTGGCGTTCGCGCAGGGAGTCGTAGAAGCCGATGAGCAGCGGGTTGTCGGCGGACACCACGTATTCGCGGTGGAAGTCGGCGTCGGCGATGGCGAATTCCTCGAGGTCACCGGCGTCGGCCAGTTCGCGCTGGCGGTCCAGGGATTCGCGCAGCCGGGGGATGAGGCCGGCGCGCGCGATTCGGGTGAGCGCGTCGACCGCGCCGGTTTCCACGATGTAGCGGGCGTGGATCACGTGGTCGGCTTCGTGTGAGGGCACGGGCACCACGAGCGCGCCGCGCTTGGGGTAGAGGCGCATCCAGCCTTCGGTCTCGAGTCGCAGGAAGGCCTCGCGGACCGGGGTGCGGGAGGTGCCGAGCTCGCCGGCCATCTCGTTTTCGCTGACCAGCTCGCCGCCAGGGAGGTCGCCGGTGAGAATGCGTTCCTTGATTTCGCGGTAGGCGCGTTCGGCGGCGGAGAAAGTCTTGGACACGACTTGCATACTAGAGGTGTCGTGGGATGATTTGCCGGGATGTGGCGGGTTTCACGGTCGGGGTGAAAGAGTTGCGCCGAAACCCTCTCACGCGGAATGATTCACCTTGTTGGCACTACGTCAGTAAGTTGCCTTTTTCTGGGACGAGGAGGTCCGCATGGCGAACGACGCCCCCGCGTTGAACGAGGTCGTGAACAGCGCCCTGGAGTTCACGATTCCGATCGCGCACAAGATGGGTGTGCAGGCCGAAGAGGTGCGCCCCGGGTACGCGGCCACCACGGTCCCCATCGAGGGCAATGGCAATCACTTCGGCGTCATGTACGCCGGTGTGCTGTTCACCGTCGCGGAGATCCTGGGTGGCGCGATCGCCATCTCCAGCTTCGACACCGCCAAGTACTTCCCGCTGGTGAAGGACCTGCACGTCTTCTTCCGCAAGCCCGCCGCCACCGATGTGCGCGCCGAGGCGTCGCTGTCGGAGGAGGAGATCGCGCGCATCGCCGAGGAAGCCGACGCCAAGGGCAAGGCCGACTTCACCTTGAAGGCCACGGTGACCGACGCCAACGGTGTGGTCGTCGCCGAGACCGAGGGTCTCTACCAGCTGCGCACCCACGGCAAGTAGGCCGCGGAAACGATTGAGCCCGGGGATCTCTCCCGGGGCTCAGCCGTGTGCCCGCTCGATCAGGCGACGATGATCCAGCCCTTGCAGCCGGTGCCCATGCTGCCCGGCCACTCCGAACCGGAGACCTCGAACGGGATCGCGCCCGGCATCGGGGTGCCGAGGTCGACGGTGGTGGTGACCGCGCCGTAGGTGTCGGGCAGCGGGGTGCGCTGCCCGGCCATGTCGATCTTGGCGTCGTCGGTGAAGTTGCTGGAGGTGGTGATCTCCAGCGTGGTGGGGGTGAACGAGTGCGCCATCAGCGTGGTCTGGCCGCACCTGCCCTTGCTGTAGTCCAGGGTGATCCGCTGCGGGGCGGTATCGGCGGCCGCCGGCGCGGCCAGCACTCCGGACAGGGCGCACGCGGTTGCCGCCAGGGTGATGCGGCGGACGTACACGGACTTCACGAACACGGTCATAACTACAAGAACCCCTTCCTGTGGTCACAGCTGTGATTTCCCCCCGATCGACGACGATCATGCCGTGACCGCACCCCCGGCACCGGCGGACGCGCGGAAGCAGCATGTTTTCAAATGAACCGGGCGAATCTGCGGGCTTAGGTGCTTCGGATTCGCAGGCGCAGCGGCAGGCTGCGGTGGCGGCGCACGAAGATGCTCGGAAACCACTGCGGCGGGGCGTCTTCGACGAGACCGAAGTCGGTCGTGCGCTCGAGTAGCGCGGTCAACGCCGCGGTGGCTTCCAGCTTGGCCAGCGCCGACCCGATGCAGAAGTGGATGCCGCGCCCGAAGGCGAGATTGTTGGCGCCGCTGCGCCGGTCCAGGTCGATGGTGTCGGGGTCGTCGAAGCGGGCCGGATCCCGGTTGGCGGCGCCCCATTGCAACAGCAGGTGGCTGCCCGCGGGAATCTCGATGCCGCCCAGCACGGTATCGGTGGTGACGTGCCGATGATGGCCTCGGAACGGCGATTCCAGGCGTAGCGCCTCATCCAGGAAGGCGGGCAGGAGCGCGGGTTCGCGGCGCAGCTCGTCCTGCAGGTCGGGGCGGGTGGCGAGTAGGCGTGCGCCGTTCGCGATGAGTCCCGCGGTGGATTCGCCGCCCGCGCCGACGAGTTGGACCAGGATGAGCACGGCCACCACGTCGGTGATCTCGCCGGCCGCGTAGGCGCGGGCCAGCACGCCGAGCAGGTCGTCGCCCGGGTTGCGCTGGGCGGCCGCGAATTCGGTGTGCAGGTAACCGGTGAGTTCGGTGGCGGCGGTGACCAGCTGCATGAAGCGGTCGGCGTCGACCACTCCGCCCAGCATCTCGGTGCTGTCGTAGGCCCACGTGAGCAGTTGCGGTACAGCGGCGTCCGGCAGCCCGATGATGTCGGCGACCAGGGACAGTGGCAGCCGGTCGGCCATGCCCGCCGCCCACTCCATGCGATCGGCGTGGAGTTCCTCGGTCCACAGCCGGTCGACCAGTTCGGTGACGGTCGGCCCGAGTCCGCGAATCCGCTTGGCCAGCAAGGGCTGCACCAGCTTGCGCTGGGCTTGATGGCTGGGATCGTCGGCGGTGGCGAGTACGTGGATGGCCTGGCCGCCGCCGTCCATATCGAAGGTCGTCGGCGGCTGTCCTTCCTGCCGCAGCAGCGCGCCCGTCAGGTGCGAGGAGAACTCGTCGCCGCGACTCACCGCCTCGGTCACCAGGTCCCACGAGGTCACCAGGTAGAAGTCGGTGCCCGGGATGCGGTAGACAGGGGACTGCTCGCGCAGCCGCCGGTACAGCGGGTACGGATCGTCGATGTGCGCGGGATCGAAGACGTCGAGCGCGTCGGCGGAGGTGCGGGTCATGGGCCCACGGTCGCCCCGACTTGAATCGAGTGTCAACAACCGTCTCGCCGTGAGACGATCCCCGCCCGGATGCCCGGCCGCACGCAGGGGTTTTGCTGATTTCGTGAGACTCCGGACCCCCGTCCGAACCGGCCGACTAGTATCGAACAACTACGCGATAGCGCTTGCAGGCCCAGGAGGCTCGGGTGATCGTGCGTGACCAGGGGTGGTTCGGTAGGGGATTCGGTGTGGTGTTCGCGGTGGTCGCGCTGTTGGTGGCGGCCTTCGCGATGAGCGGCCCGGTGGCGCGAGCGCTACCCGCCCCGGCTCCGGACACGGTCACCATCGACAGCGGCGCTTTGCACGGCGTGACGGCGCAGTCCTACCGCCTGTTCAATGGAATCCCTTACGCCGCACCCCCGGTCGGGGATCTGCGCTGGCGTCCGCCCGCTCCCGTCGCCCCGTGGTCCGGCGTCCGCGAGGCCCGGGACTCCGGCCCGAACTGTGCGCAGCCCACCGGACTGGGTGGCCTGCGCACAACGGTGGAGGACTGCCTCTACCTCAACGTGTGGACACCCCGCACCCTCCCCGCCGACGGCCGCCCCCTGCCCGTCATGGTCTGGATCCACGGCGGCAGCCTGCAAACCGGCTCCGGAAGCATGTACGGCGCAGCTCCTTTGGTTTCCCAGCCCGACGGCGACGCCATCATCGTCACCGTCAACTATCGGCTCGGGCTCCTCGGTTTCCTCGCCGCCTCGGCCCTCGACGACGGCTCCGGCTCCGGCGACTACGGCCTGATGGATCAACAGGCGGCCCTGCGCTGGGTCAATCGCAATATCGCCGCCTTCGGTGGCGACCCGTCCCATGTCACCCTGGATGGTGAATCAGCCGGCGGCCTGTCGATCTGCACCCACATGGCCACCCCCTCCTCGAAGGGCTTGTTCCAGGCGGCCATGCTCCAAAGCGGCCTCTGTGCGAGCCAATCCCTCCCCGAAGCGGAGGCCGAAGGCGACACCTGGTCCGCCGCAGCCGGTTGCCCCGCCACCGACGACGCCACCTGCCTCCGCAACCTCCCCCCGGACGTCCTGGTCGATCGCGGCCCCGACGACACCAACGTGGTGTACGGCAACGCCTTCCTCCCCGAAAACCCACTCACCGTGCTGAAATCCGGTCGTATGGCCCACGTCCCAACCTTCGTCGGCTCCAACCACGACGAGGTGGCCCTCTGGGTCTGGATCAAATACGGCATCCCCTTGGGCCCCCAAATGACCCCGGCCGACTACCCCCGCCTACTCGCCGCCAAAATCCCCGACCTGACCCCACCCCAGATCGACCAGGTCCTCCGCGAGTACCCCCTGACCGACTACCCCCAGCCGCCCTTGGCTCTCACCCGCTCCTGGACCGACCAGCTCGTCTGCAAACTGACCGGCCAGATATCCGACCTGGCCCACCAAAACCCCACCTACGTCTACGAATTCGACGACCGCGCAGCCCTGTCCCCACCCAGCACCTTCCCCATGGGCGCCTACCACGCCGCCGAACTCCCCTCCCTCTTCGACCTCGCCCAAGCGGGCTTCGCCCTCGACGCCGTAATGAGCCCCGCCCAGCACCGCCTCCAATCCGAAATGCGCCGCTACTGGACCCGCTTCATCGCCACAGGCACCGCAGACCCGCAGGGCCTCCCAGCAATTCCCCAATACAGCCCAGCCACACCGTCATTCCTGTCCTTCCGCCCCGCAGGCAACCAGTTCTCCGACAACTTCGCCGCCGACCACCGCTGCGCGTTCTGGAACAACCTGACGGGCTAGACGCACACCGCCGGCCCGAATGTCAGGCGGTGTACTCGCGATAGACGGACCGGGCGATGGCAAGACGCCCTCGCTCGGTCGAACGCCAACACGCCGTACCCCGCGGCGTTCCCACCGCCAGCCCACTGCGCGACAAGCGCAGCAGCGCGCGATGAATCGAGGTGTCGGGCAGCCCGGTTGCCCGCGATATCTGCCGCACCGTCATGTCCCGTGAATCGCCCAGAACAGACAGCGCACCAAGCACTTTCGCCTCCGACTGCGTGAACGCCATCCCTCATCGCCCCCGCCGGTGGCTGGTAACGCAGCCCGCCCTGAGCGGCACCTCCAGATAGCCCCCATCGACGGTCCGCAACGTCAATACCCCGTGACCGTCCGGCGGCGGGTCGAGTCGGCGTGTCCCCCGCCAATCCTCGACGAGCGCCCCGACTATCACCACCACTCCGATAGCGAGCAGCGATACCAAAAGCCAAGTCTCCCAAGTCATGACGACTCCAAGTGATGTTTATGGCAAGGGCTTCGGATGATGTACCGAGCGGCAACGGAGCTCATCGTCGCCAGGTGTACGCATTCAGTAGACACCCGATTCAGTCGAAGTGAACCGTTCACTGTGTGCTGCACACGAAATACGATGGGTGCACACGGCGAGCATGTTCACCCTGTGCACACCCGCCGTGTGCAGGCCCACCATGAGCGCGCACATCACGAGTTATTCGCAGATAGCGAGGCTAACTAAGATGGCCGGATCTACCGTTTCTCGCAGGGCATTTGGAAACTTCCTGCGCACAATGCGTGAAGGCGCGAACAAGACTGCGCTAGCGGCCGGGCTGCATGCCGAAACCTCTCGCATGACCATCGTGCGGTTGGAGGACGGCCTGGTCACGAAGATCACCACGATGCAGCTGAAGAGCCTGCTCGACCTCTATGAGGCGGACGAAGCCAGCCGGGCGGAGGCGCTCAACCTCTGGTCCGAGGTCAAGGAGCAGGCGAAAGTCGATAAGCTGCAAGGAAATTCGAAGGGCTTCTGGCAGCCGTACGCCGACCAGTACGCCTCACACTTCCCGCACTATCTGCGCCTCGAAAGCGCGGCCGACCACATGACCACGCACCAGCTGGTGTTGATCCACGGCTTGCTGCAGACGTCGGACTACCGTCGCGCGGTGGCCAGGTTGGACGCCCCTGGTCTCTCGAGAGTGGACACCGAACGCCGAATAGAACTGACCGCCCGTCGGCAAACGCGACTGGAAGACCCCGGCTTTCGCATGGAAGTGCTTCTCTCCGAGGCGGTTTTATGGCATCGCCCCGCTGAACCGGATGTGATGGCTGATCAAATGCGATGGCTGGCCGAGATCGGTGACCGCGAAAACATCAGCATCCGGGTCGTTCCCTTCGGAGTGGGCCCGCACCGCGGTCTTGTCATGCAATCTTTCACGCTACTGGAGTTCAACACCCTTCAGAATCGCCTCACCGAGCCCCCGGTCGTCTACCTCGAGGGCGCGGTCGGAGCTCTCTACCTCGATCGAGCCGACGTGATCGAGCGCTACCGCGAGGCGATCACCGCCCTCCGAGCGGTAGCGTTGAGCGAGGCCGACACCAGATCCCTGGTCCTCAGGATGGCGAAGGAGCATGCGGCGTGACCAATCCGCCTATCCGGCAGTGGTACAAGTCCAGCCGAAGCGAAACCTCGAACCAGTGCGTAGAGGTCCGCCACGACCCCGATGCCACCCTGGTCCGCGATACCAAGGACAACGGCACCGGCCCAATCCTCCGTTTCGCCCCGGAAGCATGGACCGACTTCCTCGGCAGCCGTGTCTGGGAACGTTGAACGGCTTTGTCGCGCCTGCGGTGTTGCGGGACAACGACTTGACCGGGGATTTCTCCGGGTCCACGATCACATCGGAGGACGTGGTGTCCGGACCGCGGACGCTCGAGGAGCTCGGCCGGGTTCCTGTTCGCGTGCACGGACTCGGCGTGTTCTACCGCCGCTTGTTCGACCTCGGCGACAAACACTTCGGACGGATCCGCGCGGAGCACGTGTTCCAATCCCTGACGGAGTCCACGAAGCCCGGGACAGCCCATCGCAGCGGGATTTACCTGACGCCCGTCACACGAACCGGTGATGAACTGCATTTCCGCCTGCTGCGCTGCTCCACGAACTTCACGGGTCCGACCGAAGGCTTCCGCCCGACCGATACGAGCATCGTTGAGGCCCTGAACCGCGAGGCCGCCACCGTCTTCCGGGGGCAGGCACCGCTCAATCACGTGCTCGCGCAGATCTATCACAACACCCTTGCGACGGACGAGCGGAAGCAGTCCAAAGCCAAGATCTCGGCCCACGCCGACAAAACGAAGGACATGCCCGTCAACGGCATCATGGCCTTCTGCACCTTCTACGACGGCCTCGAAAAGCTGTGGCCCCTGACCGACGACGCCTACGACTACGGCGTAAAGGGCGTCAGCGGCCTGACCAGACTCCGCTTCCGCCTGAAGGATTCGGTCGAAGCGAGCGAGGCGGTCACGCTCCCTTCGCAGTTCAGCCTGACCCTCTATCCCGGCTCGGTCTTCTTCATGCCGCTGTCCACCAATCGCCTGTACACCCACGAGATCCGGCCCTCGATGTTGGATGCCGAGCTGCTGCCGACCCGACTGGGATACGTGGTGCGCTGCTCGAACGCCGAGGCCGTCCACAAGAACGGGCAGACGTTCCTGAAGAAGGCCGAAGACTTGGTGCAGCTGGAGCCGCCCACCCAGGAGGGCATGGAAGAGCTGCGCAAGCTGTACGCCGAGGAGAACGGGACCTCGTCCTTCATCGACTACAGCGACCGGTTTCCCTTCAGCATGAACGCGGGAGACTACGTTGCCCCCCGAGCTTAGGATCTCGCACGAGGTCGTCTCATACGTCCTGCCGGCCGAGGAGGACCTCTTCGCAGAGCTCTCCGCATCTGTCCTCTGGGAAGACGTAGGAAGAGGCCGAAAAGGCGCCACGCTCACCAAGCCCGACGAGGCGGGCCACGTCCCTCTCGTCCGCACCACCACCCGATTCGCCGAACCGCCGCAACACTTCCGGCCGTTGCACGACCGCCTGGCCCAGCTGATTCAGACGCAGGCGGGCCTCCCCGTCGGCTTCAACAACGCTCTCATCGAGACCTACACGAACGCCTACACCACCATGGGCAGCCATTCCGACCAAGCCCTCGACCTAGCCGAAGAGTCGTTCATCGCCGTCTTCTCCTGCTACCGCCACCCCGAACCGGTCCCGCCGAGAAAGCTGATCGTCGAACCGAAAGGCACCGCCGAGAAGTTCGAAATCCCCCTCGCCCACAACAGTGTCGTCGCCTTCTCCCTCGCCTCGAACCGCCACCTCAAGCACAAGATCGTCCTGGACACGCCCGCCCAGGCAACGGACAACCAATGGCTAGGCGTGACCTTCCGAACGTCGAAGACCTTCATCCGTTTTCACGAGGGCCACCCATACCTCCCGCACGGCGCACGCCTCCTGCCGGCCGACGGCGATCAACAGCGCGAGTTCTACCAACTACGTCGCCGGGAGAACAACGAAACTGACTTCATCTATCCCTCTTTGACGTACACCGTCAGCGAAAGCGACCTGATACCACCTGTCTGACCTGCGGTCGCGACGACATGGTGATTGTGAGCATCGACCAAGACCCGTCGGGTCGCCGCTACCGGACAGGCGATCCCAACGCGATGGGCCTAAACGTGCACCAACACCACAGAATCGGCGGAATCTGCCACTCTGCCGCAATTTGTGCATGAATAGGCCCATTCATGCGGAACTCCGCATGAGCATGCGGGACGGCCGATACAGCAGGTTGGCAGGTAGTCCTGCCGCGGTTGAATACGCTGCGGACTGCTGCCGGCGCTGTCGGATAGTGAGGCCACACGGCTGCACGGTGCCATCGATGACGCCGTAACGCAGAACCACCTGAAATCAGAATGGAGCGGGGATCGCCACATCGCGATCGACCTACCGCCCGGCCGCAACATCCATCTCGTGTGGGCGATGATCAAGGACGCTGCCAATGACGGAAGTATCGCGTGGGAGTGGGGCGACGTCGAGCAGTTCCAGCCCGGCGATGTGAAGTAGCCCGCCCACGGCGTGGTTCACCTTCGCCGTCTGCACAGCGACCGGCCGGATGGCCGTGCTGGCCGGTTCGGTCAGCGCCGTATGCAGCAGAATAGTGCGTTCCGCAAGGTTGCCCTGCACAACGCTGCGGCCACAACCGTTCTAGTCGTCGAGCATCCCCAAATCGCTCGCAGATTCGAACCCGAACTGGCGCGCCATCTCCAACAAGACTTGCTCCGATACCTCAGGAGCCACCCAACCGTGCCGCTTGGCGTGATCGATGAAGTCTATCGGCGGAGCAACCCGGCGATACTCCACGTAGTCTTCCCACGCCAGCTCCCACACCCATTCTCCGTCGGTCATCAAGCCAATGCGCACACGGGCGTTCGGGTTGCCAGGCACGAAAGGATCCTCGATCACGCCCGGTGCCGCAACGATGCACTCAGCCGATCGCAGGTAGCCGAGTAGGAGCTCAGCGTCATCCTCTGACAGTGTGTCCGGTGCGGCGTCGAACC
This sequence comes from Nocardia tengchongensis, assembly GCF_018362975.1. Classification (NCBI taxonomy): domain Bacteria; kingdom Bacillati; phylum Actinomycetota; class Actinomycetes; order Mycobacteriales; family Nocardiaceae; genus Nocardia; species Nocardia tengchongensis. Next base: position 7,843,655 of record NZ_CP074371.1, on the reverse strand, counting down.
CTTCCTCGGTGCCATCGGCATCATCGATCCGATACGGCGCAGAGACCCTTGGCATTTCATCCCCGATAATCGAAAGCTCAGCCGCAACCGGCTCAAACAGAAACCTCAGTAGACCAGATTGGCATAGTATTCCGCACACTGAAATCGGCATGTGCGGACACAGAACGGCCCCGAGATACCCCGGGGCCGTTGATCTTCCGCTAGGTGCACTGCTCGGGGACGTTGATTAATCGCGAGAACGGCGGCTGGTTGCCGCACGCCGTGTGCGGGCGATGCTGGTTGTACTGGTGTAACCATGCCCCAACCGGGCCTTCGCGCAGCCGCATCCGCAGGCTCACACATCGCTTCGTCACGGCCTTGCCCGTCTTGTTCGGCAATGTTCTCGGTCGCGAGGAGCGATCGTGCATCGGCTCACCGGCGAGGTAGCGATCGACCCAGCGCTTCACGGTCGGCCAGGACACCTGGAAACGGGCAGCGACCTCGCTGATCGGCCACCCCTCCTCTACGACGAGACGGGTAACCTCGAGGCGATGTCTTGGGGTGAGCGCGGCATCGGGGTGTGTCATGAGATCTTTCAGGAATTGAAGAGGGCCAGCCGCTTCGGCTGGCCCTCTTCAGGTCTGTCTGCGGTTCAGTTAGCTGGGGAAGCCGCTGCTGCGGCGAGGATGTGGGCGAGGTCGCCGGGGCGGCTCCACATGGGCCAATGCCCGGTCGGGAGGTCGATGAGGTCAACATGGTCGAGGTTTGACACCTCGGCGAACATGGGATGACCCGAGTTGGCCAGCTCCATTATCTGCGCGCTCGGGATCGAGCAGCACACCAGAGTGGTCGGGACCGCCAAACGCGCATCGTTGGTGAGCTTCACTTGCTGGCGTAGCACGGGACCGGGTTCTGGAACGGCCCTGGCTCGAAAGCGCTCGAGAGCCTCAGTGCTCAGGCCCTCGAGGCTGGCCTGCTCCCCGAGCGCGTCGAAGGGCGGCAGGGGAAACTCATCCAGATCCTCGGGCGCATCCGGGGCGAAGATACTGCCGGACGCGACGGGCCCGCTATCGACCCACACCACTCGGCGGACAAGTTCAGGATGCTGATCGAGCACAAGGCTTACCGGCGCGTTGGCTCCGCTGTGCGCCACGATGACTACCGGCTGGGCCTCGGAAGCCTCAGCCTGGGTCATAGTCTGCTCGATCGCCATCGCCTGGTCATCGAGCGTCCTGGACGCCCGCTTGGGGTCCCGCTCATCGAGGCCGGGAAGCGTCATCGGGATGGTTCGCCAGCCGTCAGCGGTCAGGTGTTCGCGCACCTCGTCCCATGCCCAAGCCCCTAGCCAATGGCCAGCGATCAGGATCATGGTCGGGCTGCTCGCGGTGTTCGTCACACCACGATGCTCTCGAGCCTCGCGGACAAGGGTATGTCACCATTTTTGGCATGATTTCTTGCCGGGGTGGGAGATGAAGAGGGCGGAGCGACTCCACGCCCTGTCTGAGATGTTGCGACGCAGCGGACCGCGTGGATGCACTGCTGAGCGACTGGCAAAAGAGTTCGGCGTGTCCGTGCGCACGGTCAAGAGAGACCTCACCGCACTCGAGAACAGTGGCGCGCCGATCTGGTCGCGCCCGGGCCCCGGCGGTGGCTACGGGCTAGTCGCCCGAGGCACTCTGCCACCGGTCAGCCTGACCCCTGTGCAGGCAGTGGCACTACTCGCGGCAGTCTCTGCTGCACCCGATGCCCCCTACGCCGATCTCGCCTTGGCCGGCGTTCGGAAGATTATGGACGTACTCGATCCACGGACCCGGACGAAGGCCGATGAGCTGGCCAGTCGCGTCTGGGTGAACGCTCCTCCTGCTCCGCGCGCGATCAAGTCAGCATTGGAGGAAGCGATGGCCGAGCAACGGGTGGTGCGTATCCGCTACACCTCGGGTGACGGCAGCAAGACCACCCGCGACGTCGAACCGGTGATGTTCGGCTCCACGAACGGCCATTGGTACCTGATCGGGTGGTGCAGGCTACGCAGCGATATGCGGTGGTTCCTCGTGTCCCGTATCGAGCACGCCAGTGCAACCAAGATTGCCTGCAGCGGCCATGACATTGACGAGATCGGCATCCCCCCAGCGACAGCAAGACCCGTGAATGGCCAAGGTGAGTGAGGCACTCGATCAACGTCTCCGGTCAATACAGCTAGGTCGCGCCGGCCGCCTTGGACCGCGCGGGATGCGGCAGAATAGTGCGTTAGCCGGCCCGGTGCGCTTGTCGGCTCTGTTTCGGAAGCTGTTGTCCAAGGGGAGAATTGACGGTGTCTGTTTCGTGGAAGACCGCTGCGTTCGCGGCGGTGGGGGTCGCGTTCCTTTCGGCCGGTGCGCCGCTTGCCGGTGCGTCCGGGTCGCTGCATGGCTCCATCGCTGTCGATACGAAGATCAATGGAAATCCGCGCGCCTCGTGGGGTGCGACCTGGAACTATCCGAATCAATCGGCTGCCGAGAATGCCGCACTGCGCGAGTGCGGTGGGGGCTCATGTCAGGTGATCATCAGCTGGTCTGACGGATGTGCCTCGGTCGTGGGAGGTGACGGCGAAACGACCGTCGCGGGCGGTGTTGGCGCAACACCCGCCGAGGCCGAGCAGAACGCGATCGCCAACATCAAGATCAAGGATCCCGTTCTTTTCACGCCGCAACCGGCGACGGGAAGTGTTGCGGGCACACCCGGAATGACACCCCACGTCATCGTCACCAAGTGCACCGGCTAGGTCGCGGCCTTCTATCTCTCCGTCAGTGATCTACCGCTGATCTACTCCATGGCCGTCGACGAGTCTGCGGATGGGGTGGTATATCGCGGCAGGCTCAGGCGGGGGGAATATCGAGAACGAGCACGACTGACGTCGCGATCGAGAATGCGAGGAAGACCGTGGCTCCCAGCATGTTTCGGTCGCCGCTGCGGAGGTGGGCGACGATCGCGCCGCCGAAGTAGAGCACGAGCCCGATCGCGGCGGCGATCGCGAAGGGCGGGAACCAGATGCCCGAGATGAGACCGGCTGTCGCGGCGATCTGCAGGCTCCCGAGTGCGGTGAGCTGGGATGTGGTGAGGTGGACCGCTTCGGCGAATTCGCGGATCCACGGTGGGCGAACGAACTTCATCACGCCGGACTGGAGCATCGCCACAGCGAGCAGGACGGACAGGATCAGGGCTGCGATGTGCATGATGGCAACGCTAGGAATCCGATAGGTACCTTTTGGTAACCTTCGGATCGTGAGTGCCCCTGCAGGAATCATGTTCATGTCGGACTGTCCGGCACGAACCGCACTCGAAGTCATCGCGAACAAGTGGTCGGTAGTCACCCTGTACGCGCTCCAAGACGGTCCCAAACGACACAGCGAACTGGTCGCTCTGTCCGGGGGGATCTCCCGAAAAGTGCTGACCCAGACTCTCCGTCGCCTGCAGGGCAACGGCCTCATCGACCGGCAGCGCTACGCCGAAGCGCCCCCACGGGTGGAGTACAGCCTGACCCCGCTCGGCCGGACGCTCCAGGAACCGATAGCGATGCTGACGGAATGGGCACAGGCGCACGGAGAAGAACTCGTCGACTTCCAGGAATCGGCAGCCGCGAACCAGACGCACTAGGCCGCACTCAGCCTCTCACCTGATTGCCGGTCTCGATGGCGCTGTCGGCGGCGTCCCCATCGAAGACGTCACGATGTCCACGCGCGGTGTCCATATATTCACGAACCCTGTGGATGAGGCCACCCCGCAACTCGAAGACGAAGCAGTAGTCGTTGCGGTACGTGTTCCCGTTCGCCAGCGTGGCGCTCATAGTCTCCTCCACGATCACCCGATCCCCATCGGCATAGAAGCCGTGGAAATCGACGACGACATCGCTGACAAACAACCGCGAGAACTCTTGTGCCAGAAAGTGTGTGATGGCGTGTCTGCCGATCATGTGACTCGGAGCGTCGAGCGCGACCGCAGTCGCGTTACCGACTGGAGCAAGCCATTCGGCATCGGCGGTGAAGAACGCGGCGATCCGGTCGGCATCGTGACTGGCGAACGCCCGCCACGCCGCCTGAACAATGGCCTTGTTATCGGTGGTCATGGCTCGACAGTACAAACATCCACACGCGCCACTCTGGCGGGAAACGGACGAGATCATCCACACTCCGCCCGCCCCGTCGAAGGGCCCGCCGGCAGCCAGTTCTTTTCGCGCTAGCCGAAGATGCTGGGCAAGCAGCCGAAGCTGCCAGTATTCGTGCCGGCGCGGACCTGCACGGTCAACGGATCCAGCGGAGTTGGGCCGTTGCTGCCCTGCACACTCGCGGTAAGAATGTGCTGCCCAACGGTTTTCGGGGTCCAGGACACCTTCGCCTGACCCCACCCGTTCGGGTCGCCACCCACCCTGCCGGTGCCGATGGTGGCCCCATCGTCGAAGAAGGTGACCAGCATGCCGCTACCAGCAAAGTTGTCTCTCGCCTCATCGCGGGCGCGCAACCGGTACAGGGCACCACTGTTCACCTCGTAGGCGCACCCGACCTGTGGATTCGACTCCTTCATGGCGACGTTCCCCATGGTGGATTGGGCCGCGGCCGGAGCGCCGAACAGCAATACCGGGGTCGACACCGCGACCAAAGCCCGAACGCCCCAGCTGATCCGGCGGTCCAGCCCGATACGTGCACTCATCTGCGTCTCCTATTCTTCGACCTCGAAGACGAGGTCGAAGAAAGCTATCGTCCACAGGAAGTGAAATTGTCTTATTTCAAAGAATCGGGTTGCCCCTACTTCCCGGGCACACGCCGTCGCGCCAGGTCCTGTCTCCTGATGAAGCGGATGTTCGTCGCGTTCGGACGTAGGGTGAGGTCCCGTGGAGTCAGACAGCAAGCTGGAGGACCTACGGTCAGTGCTCTCCTGCGTTTTCGAGAAGCTCGGTGCCGAGAGCCTCACCGAGCCCGACCGGGTCGAGTTGGTGGCGCGCGCCGAGGTGGTTCAGGACCAAATCGACGCGATCCAGGATGTCATCGACGACGAGGAGCAGCTAGCCGGCCACTAGCCCAGCTCCTGATTCGCCGGAATACCCGGCCGCAGGAACTTGCGGACCGTGGCGGCGAATTGGCGGAGCTGTTCGCCGGCTTCCAATACCGTTGTCGTAGTTGCTGTCCACGCGATCTCATCGAAGGGTCCTTGCTCCAGTGACCAGCCCAGGCGGACATGGCCTAGTCGCAGGTGTTCCGCGTCGATGCGGAGCTCACGGTTGAGGCTTTTCCAGGTTCGGATCTCGTCCCAGCCCGCGAAATCTGCGACCAAGGTGTCCAAGAAGTGTGGAAGCGAGCGGCCTCCGACGGTGTCGAGCATGACTCCGCGGATGGTGGCGGTCATCCCGTCCCCCGACAGTTCGGCACACGCCGCGACGAAGGCTTCGTCGTGGGGTGTGCCGTCGCTGTAGGGCATGGTGCGGTGCCAGAGTCGTACGCGCCCACCGAGGCTGCGGTTCGACAGTTGGATCGCCTCGTCATATTCGATCATCGATTCGTCGAATTCGCAGGTCACCGAATCGACAGTAATCGATCCGCGAGGCTCGGCACGTTCATGCGCGGCACCATGTCGGAGTCAGGATTCGCAGATCAAAGTGATGATCTGAGGCTTGTGTCCGGGGCCGCTCGGGGTGAAACCCGCCTGTTCGGAGGGCCTTGGGGCAGAAGCCGAGAAGGTGCGGACGGGGCGTTCGACAGCGTTTCGAAGGATCTGCCGGACGGGTACATTCGAGACGTGACGCTCGGTATGGGGGAGCCGTTGACGGGCGGGCGGTTACGGGCCGCAATCCGGGATGCGCATAACGAGGCGGTGCGGGCGGTGGCCGCCGCGGCGCCCGGGGAGCCACCCCTGCCGAGGGATTTGATCGAGTTGCTGGCGTTGCAGCGGCGGGTCGCGGGGATCGCGGATCAGTTGGATGCCGAATCGGTGGCCCTGCGGATGTGGCGCGAGGACGATGGGGGATGGGATCGAGTTCGGAGGGACGGTAATTCGATGAGTGTCAGCTTGGCCAAGGGTGGGAACGTCTCGCTGTCGAAGCAGGCGCCGAATCTGATGAAGGTCGCGGTCGGGCTGGGGTGGGATGTGCGCAGCACCACCGGGGCCGACTTCGATCTGGATGCCAGTGCGATCGCCTGCGGGACCAACGGGCGGGTGGTGTCCGACAAGCACTTCGTGTTCTACAACAACCTGCGGTCGCCGGAGGGGACGATCGAGCACACGGGGGACAACCTCACCGGGGCGGGGGAGGGGGACGACGAAGTGATCAACGTGGATCTGGCGGCCATGCCGCCGGTGATCACCAATATCTTCTTCCCCGTATCGATCTACGAGGCGGAGACGCGGCGGCAGGCGTTCGGGCAGGTGCGCAACGCGTACATCCGGGTGGTGGACGCGGTCACCGGGACCGAACTGGCGCGATTCGACCTGACCGAGGACGCGTCCACCGAGACCGCCATGGTGTTCGGCGAGCTGTATCGGCACGGGCCGGAATGGAAGTTCCGGGCCATCGGGCAGGGGTACGCGTCCGGATTGGGCGGAATCGCACGGGATTACGGGGTCAACGTCTGAAGACCGACGTGGTCAGGTACTTCAGGCCCGAATCGGGCAACAGGGTGACGACACGGGCACGAGGACCCAGCCGCAGGCCCACCCGGATGGCGGCCACCACGTTCGCGCCGGACGAGGTGCCGGCGCACAGGCCCTCCTCCCGGGCCAGTCGGCGGGCCATGGCCTCGGCGTCGGCGGTGGACACCGCCACCACCTCGTCGACCAAGGTCGGATCCCACAGCGGCGGGCGATAACCCACGCCGATGCCCTCGATCCGATGCGCCCCGGGCGACCCGCCGGACAGCACGGCCGACTCGGCGGGCTCGACAGCGACCACCTGTAGTCGCCGCTGCTTGTGATACCGCAGCAGCGACGCCGTCCCCCGCAGCGCGGCCGCGGTGCCGACGGCCTGCACGAACGCATCCACCCGGCACTCGGTCTGCGCCCAGATCTCCTGGCCCAGCGCGTGATAGCCGGTGATGGCGTCGGTGTTGTGCAGCTGATCGGTCCAGAAGGTATCCGGTTCACGGCCGAGGCGTTCGGCCGTGGCGATCATGGTGTGGAACAGCTGCTCGGTGATCATCCCGTCGGGACTGGGCACCACGGTCAGCTCCGCGCCGAAGGCCGCCATCTGCGTGAGCTTCTCGGCGCTGAACACGGTGGAGCTGACCAGCCGCAGCCGATACCCCTTGGCCGCGCACACCAGCCCCAGCGCCGCCCCGGTGCTGCCGCTGGTCCATTCGACCACCGTGCCACCGGGTTTCAGGCGTCCGTCACGTTCGGCGACGGCGATCATGGCCTGGGCCGCCCGATCCTTCATGCTCCCGGTCGGATTCTGCCCCTCGGCCTTCACCAGGATCTCCGCGCAACCCTCCGGTGTCACCCGGTGCAACCGCACCAGCGGAGTATCGCCGATCGCCGCCAAGACGTTGTCGCCGATGAACATGATCGACCTTTCCCGCGCCCCCGAACGGTCCCGGGATCGATTGTCCGGCAGCGGAGCTCACCGATGGGCGGGATCGGCGCAGGTTCAGTGCGAGATCGGCGTGCTGAACACCGGCAGCGGCTGCGGCCGCTTGGCGACCCGCTGGTCCCCGGAGGAGATGCCGCGCAGCCGGCGCATCGCCCACGGCCCCAGCGCGGTTGCCGCCCACTGGAATTCGGCGGCCATCGAGCGCAGCAGACCGTGCTCGGGCAGCGCGGGGGTGATCGGCCGGGTCCACGCGTCGTCCGCGCCCGGCAGGCGCAGCGTCTCGGCCATGGCCTCGGAGATGCGCTGATGCCCGAGCGGGCTGGCGTGCAGCCGGTCCGGGCTCCACAGCCGCGGATCGGTGACGACCCGGTGATGCCCGGTCTCGGCCACCAGCACGCCGTGGCGTCGAGCCGCCGCGCGCAACCGGTCGTTGAGCACGCTCACCCGGCCGCGCAGGGGCCGAGCCAGCGGAATCGTCTCGGCGACATCGGGAAAGGTCAGCGTCGCCACCACCGCGCCGGTGGCGGTGAGCGCGGCGAACATGGCCTCGACCTCGGCGACGATGCCGTCGGGGTCGAAGTTGGGGCGCAGCAGATCGTTCATGCCCGCGAGCACCGTGGCCAGATCGGGGCGCAGCGACAGGGCCGCGTCGAGCTGGTCGGCGCGGATCTGGCCGGCCAGCTTGCCGCGCACCGCGAGGTTGGCGTAAGTCAATCCGGGATTGGTGGCGGCCAGTCGCTCGGCCAGCCGGTCCGCCCAGCCCCGCAGGCCGCTCAGGTCGTCGCCGTCGCCGACGCCCTCGGTCTGGCTGTCGCCCAGCGCGACGTAACGGGTGTAGGTGCCATCGGTCATGGCGGATCGGCCTTTCGGTGACTTGTGGGTGGATCATCCCAGGAAATCGGCGGCTCCGGCGCCCGCGACGGACACGTTCACGCACCCGCCGCTCACTGTTCGGCCGCTGCTGCCTCCCGTTCGATTTGGGCGACGGCCTCGCGCTGGATCTGCTCGAACTGGGCGGCCATCGCTTCGGCCAGCGCCTGCGCGCCCGACAGCGGCCGCACCATCACCGTGAACTCGTCGATTTTGCCGTCGGCGTCGAGGTGCAGGAAGTCGCAGCCGGTGATGCGCTTGCCGGCGACCGTGGTCTCGAACACCAGCGCGTGATCGGCGGCGTCGGGCGCACCGATCTCCTTGACGTAGGTGAAGTCCTCGAACACCCGCATGACCCCGCGCAGGATGGCCGCGGTGATGGCCTTGCCCGGGTACGGCTTGAAGGCGACCGGGCTGGTGAACACCACATTATCGGCGAGCAGCGCTTCGATGGCCTCGGCGTCGCGGGCCTCCACGGCCTTGCGGAACGGGTGCATGATCCCTCGCATCCAGGTAGTCAAATCATTGTCTATGAGGTTCGAACGGTAGCGCGTAGCAGATCGCGATGTCCAGGGTTCGGATAGGCAATTAATTCACTATTTCGGGGAGGGGTTGACGACGGCCCGGTCCCACGGGGAGCCGGGCCGTCGTCCGAGGCATTACTCGGCGATGACGCCGTACTGGGTGAGCAGCTCACCGATCTCGTTGTTGCCCAGGCGCTTCGCCAGCCCGCGCCACAGCAGCTCCGGACCGGGCAGGTCGATCGGATCGCCGTCCCGCAGCCGGGTCATGGCCGTCAGCAGGGTGCGGATGTCGTAGGTTGAGTTGAACACCTCCGGCACGCCCCGCTCGATGTCGAGCAGCTGATACGCCGCCTCCATACCGGTGCGCACCGAGTACTCCGTGGTGAAGATGCAGTCCCGGCTGGTCTCGGCGAACTGCCCGATGAAGGCGAAGTTCACCGCGCCCGCGGGCACCACATCGGGGCGGTCACCGGCCTTGCGCGGCATGAAGAACGCCGTCACGTAGGGCATCATCACCGGCACACAGCGGGCGGCCTCGGCGGCCAGTTCAGGGATGTCCGCCTCGGGAACGCCCAGGTGGTACAGCCATTCCTGGGTGATCTCCTCGCCGGTGCACTCCTGCATGGTCTTCTTCACGTAGTCGCCGGGCTTGTCGGCGAACAGCGCGTACACCCAGACCACGATCTGATCCTTGGGCTGCTGCTTGAAGTGCGGCTGCCGGTTGACCGTCCAGCTCATCAGCCAGCTGGAGTCCTTCACGGTGACGATGCCGCCGGTGACGACCTTGCCGCTGAAGGGATCCCGCTTGCAGATCTTCTGAATGTATTCGGGAATGCGCTGATCCAGCGTGGTGACGGTGGCCGACTCCCACTTGGTCTCGGGAATGTGCGACCCGAACACGTCCGGGCGACCGAAAGCCTTGTCCTTGGCCGCGATTCGACGCCACAGATCCCATGCCGGAGCCGGTCCCTCGTTGAGCTTGGCCGGCGTGTGCTGATCGCCTTCGTCGGAGTTCTCGGTCAGCGAGCCGATCGTCATCATCAGCAGATCGTTGGGGCCGAGGTCGACGCCGCCCTCGATGCCTTCGGACTCCCAGTGAATCCTGGTGGCCTGCTTGCGATCCGCGGTGATCTCGAAGTCGACATCGGTGACGGTGGTGTCGAACTTGAAGGTGACGCCCTGATCCAGCAGCCACCGATACAGCGGCAGCACCAACGACTCGTACTGGTTGTACTTGGTGAACTTCAGCGCCGAGAAGTCCGGCAGCCCGCCGATGTGGTGCACGAAGCGGTGCAGGTACAGCTTCATCTCCAGCGCGCTGTGCCAGTCCTCGAAGGCGAACATGGTGCGCCAGTACATCCAGAAGTTGCTCTCGAAGAAGTCCTTCGAGAACACCTCGTTGATGCGCTTGCCCTCCATCTCCTCACGGGTGGCGAGGAAGATCTTGGTGACGTCCTTCTGCGCCTTGTCGTTGAGCGTGAAGAGGTTCTTGGTCTGGGCGCTCTGCCCGCGATTGACGGTGGCGCGCTCGAGCGAGAAGTTCGGGTCGTCCTTGTTGAGCCAGTAGAACTCGTCGAGCACGCTGGCGTTGTCGACCTCGATGGACGGAATGGACCGGAACAGGTCCCACAGACACTCGAAGTGGTTCTCCATTTCGCGGCCACCGCGAATGACGAACCCCTTCTTCGGTTCCTTGATGCCGTCGAGCGCGCCGCCGGGGATCTTCAGCTCTTCCAGAATGGTGATCTTGTCACCGGGCATCTGACCGTCGCGGATGAGGAACGCCGCACCGGACATCGACGCGAGACCCGACCCGACGAACCAGGCCGTCTTGTCGTCCACGCCCGCGGGCTTGCGGGGTCGTGCGAAGGCTTCGTAGTTGCCGCTGGTGTATTCCATCAGATCTCCTGTCCCTGGGATTGGTTGCTGGAGCCGCGCTGTGTCTAGACCGTGTACTTGTAGAACCCCTCTCCGGTGGCGAGGCCGAGCTTGCCCTGGTCGATGTAGTTGTCCTTGAGCCACTTCGCGATGCGCTGCGAGGTGGCGTCGCCGTTCGACAGGATGTTGTACGGCGTGGTCAGGCCGATGATGTCGAGGATCTGGAACGGCCCGGCCGGTGCGCCGGTGCCGATCCGCCAGGTCTTGTCCACCGCTTCCGGGTCGGCGTAGCCGCCCTCGGCCAGGTGCATGGCCGCGTCCAGCAGCGGCACCAGCAGCGAGTTGAGGACGTAACCCGCCTTCTCCTTGTGCAATTCGATGGGCACCATGCCGATGGCGGTGGCGAAGTCCACCACCGCCTGATAGACGGCCGGATCGGTGTCGGGGGTGCCCATGATCTCGGCGGTGTTGAAGTGCCACACCATGTTCGCGAAGTGCAGCGCCAGGAACCGGTCCGGGCGGCCGGTGAAATCCTTGATCGCACTGGGTAGCAGGGTGGAGGAGTTGGTGGCGAAGATGGTGCGTTCGGGTGCGAGCTTGCCCAGCTGCTCGTAGGTTGCCTGCTTGATGGCGAGCACCTCCGGCACCGCCTCGATCACCAGGTCGGCGTCCGAGACCGCCGCTCCCAGATCGGAACTGAGCGCGATGCCCGCCGCGGTCGCCTCCGCCTTGCCGTCGCCGGCGCCCGGCACCTGGTCGCGGTAGGTGGCCGCCAGCTGGTCGAAGCGGCCGCGGGCCGCGGTCAGGGCCGCGTCGTCGATGTCGTAACCGGTGACGTCGAAGCCGCGGAACGCGGACTGGAACGCGATCTGGGAACCCAGTACGCCGGTGCCGAGCACGGTGACCTTGCGGATCTCGATGCTCATTGTCATTGCCTCCCTGTGGATGTGAAGAAGCCCGCGACTATCTGTGCGATCTGCGCCCGCAGATCGCCGATGGCGTCGTGTCCGGGATGTGCACCGGTAGCGGGTCGCGCCAGCGCCAGATGTAATACCGCGAAGATGCTGCGGCCCGCCAGCCGGGCCTGCTCTTCCACGCGCGCGGAACCGGATTCGCCGGCGTCGGCGATGAGCCGTTCGGCGATCATGGCCTCCAGCCGGGCAACCAGGGCCAGGCCCTCGGATCGGTACTTGTCGGTGGGTGAGCCGAACAGCAGCTCTCGCTGATAGACGATGGTGTTCTCGGTGCGCTGCGCGGCCGCCCGCAGCAGCGGACCCAGCATGCCCGACACCGCCGCCACCGTATCGGTCTGTGCGCGAGCCTCTCCCGCGCCGTTCTCGAGCGCGGTACGCAGTTCCTCGTTGTAAACCATCAGCAACAGTTCGCCTTTGGTGGCCGCGTAGCGGAACAGCGTGCCCGCCGCGATATCGGCGCGATCGGATATTTGCTGGGTGGTGACCCGATCAAAGCCCTGCTCGGCAAACAGGGTCGCGGCCGCCTCGAAGATCCGGGACTGCTTGTCGTGCATCTTGCGCTGCCGTCGTCCGGCGTGCGATGACGTGGCCGTTGTGACCATCGGACACCTCCAACCCTGCCTGCGGAACTGAGTGGACTCAGAAATGAGCGTACTCCCGGCTATCAAATCCGCAACCCCTCGCCTGACCGGGCGGGCGTATGTTGAGGTGCATGGCCACGCACCTCACCCACTGGGGCGTCCTCGACGCGGATTCCGACGGCGAACGGCTGACAGCGGTCCGCCCCTGGCGTGCGGATCCCGAACCCACCCCGCTCATCGAGAATGTGGCCTCGGCACAGCATCATCCGGCCCGCATCGATCAGCCGTACGTGCGCCGCGGGTGGCTGGAGCACGGTCCCGGGCCGGGTCCGCGCGGCTCGGAGGAGTTCGTGCCGGTGTCGTGGGAGACCGCACTGGATCTGCTGGCCGGTGAATTGTCCAGGGTGTACCGGGATTTCGGGGCGTCGGCGGTGTACGGCGGCTCCTACGGCTGGGCCAGCGCCGGGCGCTTCCACCACGCGCAGAGCCAGGTGCACCGCTTCCTGAACTGCCTCGGCGGCTATGTCTCGCACCGCAACAGCTACAGCCTGGGCGCCTCGACCGTGCTGCTGCCGCACATCCTCGCCGATATGGGCACCATCATGTCGCGGGCCACCACCAAGTCGGTGCTGGCCGAGCATTCGAAACTGATCGTGTCCTTCGGCGGCTTGTCCCCGAAGAACGTGGTGGTGTCGCCGGGCGGCGTCTCCAAACACAATGGGCGCGGCTGGATTCGGCAAGCGCAGGCCAACGGGTGCCGGTTCGTCACGATCGGACCGCTGCGCGACGACAGCCCGGCCGAATCGCAGGCCGAATGGATCGCGGCCCGGCCCGGCAGCGACGCCGCCCTGATGCTGGCGCTGGCGCAGGTGCTCGACGCGGAAGGGCTGGCGGACAACGCTTTTCTCGACCGGTACACCGTCGGATACGAACGTTTCGCGGCCTATGTGCGCGGCGCCGAGGACGGCATCGTCAAGGATCCGGAATGGGCCGAACCCATCACCGGCGTCGCCGCGGCGCGGATTCGCACGCTGGCCCGGGAGATGGCCGCCACTCGGACGCTGGTCACCGTGAGCTGGTCGCTGCAACGGGCCCGATACGGGGAGCAGCCGCTGTGGCTCGGGGTGGTGCTCGCCGCCATGCTCGGTCAGATCGGTTTGCCCGGAGGCGGATTCGGGCACGGCTACGGATCGGCCGGGAACGTCGGGCTGGCCGTGCGGGTCACCTCGCCGCCGAAGCTGCCGCAGGGCCGCAACGGCATCGACGACTTCATCCCTGTGGCGCGGATCGCGGACATGCTGCTGAATCCCGGCGCGCCCTACGAATACGACGGTCGGCACCGCACGTATCCCGATATCCGCCTGGTCTATTGGGCCGGCGGCAATCCCTTCCACCACCACCAGAACCTGGCCCGGCTGCGCGCCGCGTTCGGCCGCCCGGACACCGTGGTGGTGCACGATCCGTTCTGGTCGGCCACGGCCCGGCACGCCGACATCGTGCTGCCCTCGACCATGACCATCGAACGCGACGACTACGGCTCCGGCGAGGGGGACCGCTACCTGTTCCCGATGCCCGCGCTCACCCGCCCGCACGCCCAGGCCCGCGACGACTACTGGATGTTTCGGCGAACTGGCCGAAAGACTCGGCATCGGTAAGGAATTCACCGAGGGGCGCACCGCCCAGGAGTGGTTGCGCCACCTCTACGACGAATGGCGCGAGCGATTGCGCGGCCGCGGCTACGAGGTGCCCGACTACGAGACCTTCTGGGCCGGTGAGTCGATCGAGCTGCCCATCGAGTCCGAAGAGCACGTCGCGTTCGCCGACTTCCGCGCCGACCCGCAGGCCCATCCGCTGCACACCCCGAGCGGGCGCATCGAGATCTTCTCCGAGACCATCGCGGGGTTCGGCTACGACGACTGCCCGGGCCACCCGGTGTGGCTCGAGCCCGACGAGTGGCTGGGCAGCCCCCGCGCGGCGCGTTTCCCGATCCAGTTGGTGGCCAACCAGCCTCGGACCAAGCTGCACAGTCAGCTCGACATCGGCGCGCACAGCCAGTCCACCAAGATCCAGGGCCGCGAGCCGGTCCGGCTGCATCCCGACGATGCCGCCGCCCGCGGCCTGAGCGCGGGCGACATCGTCCGCATCTTCAACGATCGTGGCAGCTGCCTGGCCGGTGTCGAGATCAGCGACTCGGTGCGCCCCGGCGTCGCCCAGCTGTCCACCGGCGCCTGGTACGACCCCGACCCGGCCGACCCGAGCTACTGCCGCCACGGAAACCCCAACGCGGTCACCGAGGATCGCGGCACCTCCCGCCTGAGTCAGGGCTGCACCGGCCAGCTCGCCCTGGTGGAGATCGAGCGCTACACCGACCCGCTCCCGCCGCTGACGGTCACCGGCCCACCCGCGATCGCCCGCTTGTGACGATCACGGGTCCACTCCCGAGTGCCCGCTTGTGACGTGTCCGCCCGAGATCGCCTGCCGTGGGGGTGGCGGGTCTACATGTGCCCGTTCACCGCTGACGGTCACGAGTCTGCGTGTGCCTGCCCGTCGGCGAGCCCGCCGTGCGCGGTGAGCGCCGCGATGACCGTGCGCGCCGCATTCGACGGGGTGCGCGCGGCCGCGTGGCCGACGCACAACCGCCACGGCAGCGGATACGGGTGGTAGTCGGCGAACGGGGTGCCGGGGGACAGCCGGGCGACCGACAGCGGGATGAGCGCCACCCCGAAATCCTTGGCGGCCAACTCCAGCGCGAACGCCTGATCGGCCACCTCGATGACCGGGTAGCGGCCCGGGAACAGTTCGTCGGCGATGGTGCGGATGCCCCAGCCGGGCGGGAAGTCGATGAAGCGCACGCCGTGCAGATCGGCGGCGCGGAAGGGGCGGCCGGCCAGGGGATGTCCGGGCGCGGTGCACAGCACCAGGGACTCCTCGGCGATGAGGTGGGTGGTGATGCCGGGGAATTCGCTGCTGATGCCCGCGAGCAGGGCCAGTTCGAGCGAATTGTCGCGCAGCCCGGCCACATTGCCCGCCATGCCCGAGATGCTCTGGCGCATTTGGAGCGTCACCTCCGGAAACCGCTGGTGCAGGTCGGCGATGATGCCGGCCAGGTCGATGTTGTGGATGTTCATCAGATTGCCGATCACCACTTCACCGCGGATCTCGCCGCGGGCGGCGTCGATGGCGTCCACGATGTCGCCGCGGGCGCGCAGCAGGGTGCGGGCGGGGGCGACCATGGCCCGGCCCGCGACGGTCAGCTCGAGGGTCCGCGGTGTGCGGTCGAACAGTCGCGTCCCGAGTTCGTGCTCGAGTTTGGCCACGCTGGTGGAGACCGCGGACTGCACCAGGTTGAGCGCGCGGGCCGCGGCGGTGAAGGACCGATGGTCGCAGCAGGCCAGGAAGCATTCGATCTGGCGCAACTCCATCAGCCGAGCGTAGCCCTGGTATCTGTGCGATAGATAGCAGTATCTAAAACCATCGCTTTTGTTGATCCGAATCCCTGGTCACGATTGATCGGTGATGGTTTCCCTGACCCGGACCGATGCGCCCGCGCCCGAGACGTCCCCGAGCCCGGCCCTGACCCGGACGACCGTGCTGGTGTTCGCGGTGACCGCGGGTTCCTCGGCCGCCGGCAACTACTACCTGCAACCCCTGCTGCACGAGGTCGCCGCGGACCTCGGCGTCTCCACCGCGAGCGCGGCCCTGCTGGTCAGCGCCGCCCAGATCGGCTACCTGTGCGGCCTGGCCTTCCTGGTCCCGCTGGGCGACTTCCTGCGCCGGCACCGGATGGTCCCGGCGCTGCTGCTGGCCTCCGTTGCGGCGCTGCTGGTTTCGGCGTTCGCACCGAATTTCGCGGTGCTCTTCGCGGGGGTGGTCGCGACCGGTGTGACGGCGTCGGCGGCGCAGGTGGTGGTTCCGTGGGCGTCGGCGCTGGCCGATCCGGCCCGGCGCGGGCAGGTGGTGGGCACCGTGATGAGCGGGCTGCTGCTGGGAATCCTGTTGTCGCGGGTGCTGTCCGGGGCCGTGGCACAGCTGGGCGGCTGGCGAGCGGTGCTGCTGGTGGCGGCCGGATTGCAGGTGGTGATGGCGATCAGCGTGTATCTGCTCGCGCCCGCCACCCCGCGCACCGCGACGGGAGAAAGCTATCCACAGGTGCTGGCCTCGATTCTGGGTTTGATCCGCCGTCACGCCGTGCTGCGTCAGCGCATGCTGCTGGGTTTCATTCTGATGGGGTGCTTCTCGCTGGTGTGGACGGCGCTGGCGTTCCTGCTGTCCGGCTCGGGCGGAAGCGCCTATCACTACGGCGAATTCGTGATCGGCCTGTTCGGTCTGGCGGGCGTGGTCGGGGCGCTGGGCGCACCGGTGGTGGGGCGGCTGGCCGATCGCGGGCACCTGCGTCGCGTCACCTCGCTGACCTGGCTGGTGCTGCTGGCCAGTTGGGTCCTGGTGGCGTGGGGCGGGCACAGTGTGGTGGCGCTGATCGCGGCGCTGGTGGTGTTCGACTTCGGTATCCAGGGCGCGCATCTGACCAATCAGAGCGCCATCTACACCCTGGATCCGGCGGCGCGCAGCCGTCTGACGACGGCGTACATGGTCACCTATTTCCTCGGCGGCGTGACGGGTTCGGTGACCGCGGGTCTCGCCTACCAGGCCGGCGGCTGGGCGCTGGTGTGCGGGATCGGCGTGGCCGCGACCGTGGCGGGCCTGCTGCTGTGGGCGGTGTTCGCACTCCGCCCACAGCATGCGGGACCTCAGACCGCCATGGCCTCGGGCAGCTGATCGGCCAGGGCGATAGCCGCGGCCAGCAGGTCGGCCGTGGACAGCAACTGCTGCTCGGTGTGTTCGGAGGTGATGAAGAAGCGCAGCCGCTCCTTGCCCACCGGCACCGCCGGGGCCGAGATGGCCCCGGCGTACACGCCCTGCTGCAACAGATGCGCCGAGACGAACCCGGCCCGGATCTCGCCCGGCACGATCACCGGCACGATCGGGGTGCCCTGCGACTCACCGAGATCCAGTCCCCGCTCCCGCAACGCGGCATCGAACAGCCGCGCGTTGCGCCACAGCCGGGTGACCCGCTCCGGCTCGGCCGCCAGCACGTCGAGCCCGGCCATCGCCGCCGCGATGCCCGACGGCGCGGGCGCCCCGGTCAGCATGGCCACGCCCGGCGCACTGGATTTCATGGCCGCGATCAGGTCGGCGTCGGCGGCGATGAAGCCACCGACGCTGCCCAGGGCCTTGGACAGCGTGCCCATCCAGATGTCGACATCGGACCCGGCCATGCCGTAGTGCTCCCGGATACCGTGCCCGGCCGCGCCGAACACGCCGAGGGAATGGGCTTCGTCGACCATGACGGCGCAGTCGAATTCCCGTGCCACGGCCGCCAATTCGGCCACCCGGCCGACGGTCCCGTCCATCGAGTAGTGGCCCTCCAGCACCACCAGCGCCCGATCGAACCCGGACCGCGACATCTTCAGCACCGACCGCAGCGAGTCCGGATCGTTGTGCCGGAAGTTGATCCGGCGGCAGCCGGCCCACTGCGTGCCCGACACCACGCTGCCGTGGATCAGGCTGTCGCAGAACGCCACATCGCCCTCGCGCAGCAGGAAGCCGATGACCCCGGCATTGGTGAGGTAGCCGCTGGTGGTCACCATGGCGTCGCCCACGTCGTACATCCCGGCGAGCCGCTGTTCCAGTTCGCCGTAGAGCGGGATCTCGCCGGAGACGATGCGGCTGGCCGAGGCCGACGCGCCGTACTGATCCAGCGCCGCCTGGCCCGCCCGCACCACCCGGGGATGACTGGACAGCCCCAGGTAGTTGTAGGCGCTGAAGTTCACCAGGTCGGTGTCCATCGCCCGGATGACGGTGTCGTTCGGGCTGTTTCGCGGCAGGAACAGCGGATTCGGCATGCCCGACTGCGCACTGATGGCCGCGATGGCCGCCCGTTTGGCCACGGCCGCCGCGACCTCCGGATGATCGGTGAACTGGCGGCCGGGCCCGCGCGCGGCGCGCGCGGGTGCGGTCCTGCCGGTCACCGGGTTGGGGGCTGCGGCGTGCCGGACCGCGGTCGCGGACCCGGCTTCAGCGGATTCCTTGGTTCCGCTGCCCGCCAGCAGTTTCCGGGCCAGATCCCGTGCCGATTCGCTCATGCCGGCACCACCGCGGTGGTCTCGCCGACCAGCATCTCGGCGGCGCGCGCCCCGGCGTGCTGGAGCGTGAACGACCGTCCGACCTTCATCGACATCAGGTCCACGCCCAGCGTCTTGCCCACCAGCGCACCGAATTCCACCGCCATCAGCGAGTCCAGGCCCAGTTCGGGCACCGGCACCGTGAGGTCGATCGAATCGGCGTCGACGCCCATGACCACGGCCAGCTGTTCGGCCAGCATGTGCGCCACCACCTCACCGCGCTTCTGCTCGTCGAGCTCACGCAGCGCCGACACCAACTGCGAGGCGGCCGAATTGTCCTGCGCCGCAGCCGCGACCAGCTCGGCGGTGCGGCCGGTCATGCCGTACCAGGACACCGTCGAGGCGACCGTCGACCAGTTGATCGGAATGATCGACGCCTGGTGATGGATGCCCAGCTCCAGGGCCTTCTCCAGGTATTCGACGCCCTCGTCCATGTCGATCGGGTCGAAGCCGGCCGTGCGCAGATAACGGGACACGTAGTCGTCGTCGGCCATGCCGCCGCCGGACATGTGACCCCAGCCGACCGCGAGCGCCTTGCCGCCATCGCGCACCACCGCGTCGGCGGTGGCGTTGAGCGCGAGATTGGCGGCGGTGTAGGCATATTGGCCGATGCTGCCGAAGATCGTGCTGCCGGAGGAGAACAGCACGAACATGTCCAGTTCGGCCCCGGCGGCGGCCAGCCCGTGCCGCAGCGCGATCACGCCTTCGGCCTTGGGCCGGTACACCGTGGCCAGGCTGGCCCGGTCCATGTCGGCGACACGCTTGTCGTCGAGCGTGCCCGCGGTGTGGAAGACGCCGCGCAGCGGATGCGCGGCACTGTGGGCCCGCCCGATCACCGCGTCCATCGCGGCGATATCGGTGACGTCCACCAACTCCTCGGTGACCGCGACGCCCTGCTCCCGCCAGCTCGCCAGCTGGGTGCGGGCGGCCTGGGTGGTCGCGCCGCCACGGCCCAGCAGGGTGAGCCGGCGCGCGCCCAGCCCGGTCAGCCAGCGGCCGACGGCCAGACCGAACGCACCGAAGCCGCCGGTGATCAGGTACTGCGCGGCCGGATCCACGGTGACCGCCGGAATCAGCGGACGCACCTGCGGCGCTTCGACTTCCAAACTGACCGCGATCCGACCGAGCTGCGCCGAACGAGCCACATCCTCGAAGGCACGGGCGACGTCGGCGGTGTCGTACACCTCGAAGGGCAGGTAGCTGTAGTGCCCCGCCGCCAGCTTCTGCTGCACCCCGCGCACCAGATCGCTGGTGGCCGACCGCTTGATCGCCAGCATGCGGTCCAGGTCGAAGGAGTGGTAGGAGAGGTTCTTGTCGAAGTACCCCAGGTCGAGCACGCCGCCACCGTAGATGTCGGCCTTGCCGATCTCCACGATCCGCCCGAACTCGGCCACCGCCTTGAAGTTCTGGCGCAGGATCTCCCCGGGCGCGGTGCTGATCACCACGTCCGCGCCGCGCCCCGCCGTGAGGCCCAGGACGTCGTCGGCGAAGTTCAGCGAGCGTGAGTCCAGCGCGTGGTCGGCGCCCTGCTCGAGCACGTAGGCCCGGCGTTCGTCACTGCTCGCGGTGCCGATCACGGTGGCCCCGTACAGCTTCGCGACCTGCACCGCGGCCGATCCGACGCCGCCCGCCGCGCCGTGCACCAGCACCACGTCACCCTTGCGGACCCGCGCGAGTTCGAGCAGCGAATGCTCGGCGGTGGCGAAGGCGACGGTGCTCGTGCAGGCGCCCGGCACGGTCTCGTCGGGGACGCGGGTGATCAGGTCGGCGTCGGTGGTGTGGAAGCGGGAGATCATGCCCTTGGAGGTCAGGAACACCCGGTCGCCGACCGCGAGATCCTCGACCCCCGAACCGGTCCGGACGACGACCGCGTCGGCTTCCATACCGGGTTCGGTGCCGTAGAAGGTGCCCGCCATCTCGCGCTCACCGAGCACCCCGATGACCTTCAGCGGATCCTTGTAGCCCAGGCCGACCGCCAGGATCCGCACCTCGACCTCGCCCGCCCCGGGCGCCCGGCGCTCGCAGCGCCGCCATGCCAGCCGCGACAGCACCCGCGACTTCGGCAGCTCCAGCCGGAAATTCGCCTCCGGATCGGTGAGCGGCTCGGCCCGGTCCAGGCCGTCGAGCCGGTCGGGCAGGGTGGCCGCGACCACCGTCACCCAGCGCAGGCCGTTGCGCAGCACCACTTCGTCGGAGTGGTCGTAGGTGAACGCGCCCGCCACGGCGAGCTCGGCCGCCAGTTCCGCCTCGGTCACCTCCGGGTCCACGTCGACCAGCCGCCAGCGCAGCCGCGACTGCTCGTTGAGCAGCACCCGGCGCGCGCCGGCCAGCGCCGCGTGCGCCGGATCGGGCGCGGCGTCCTCGTCCGGGTGCGCGAAGGCGCGCTCGGTGACCAGGGTGACGTGCACGGAACCGTCACCGGTCATGGGGATTTCGTGGCCGCGCTGCTGGAGCCAGTCCTCGAGGAAGCCCTCGATGGTGACCGCGATCCGGCGCAGCGTCCACAGCGCGTCCAGATCGGAGTACTCCGAGCCCGCCACCAGCACGATGTGGGTGCGCTCCACCTCGTCCCCGTCGACGATCCGCTGGAGCCGCTCGCGCACAACCGATTCCAGATCATCGCGGGCGGGATCGCCGACCGCGAGGACTTCGCCTTGTCCCGTCGTGCCCGCGATGAACGTGGCCCGCGCACCCGGCTCGGCCGCGAAGTCGACGGCCAGCGTGTACGCGGACTCGGGCGATGGCAGGACGGTGGTGTCCACCGGATCCCGCATGTCCCAGCGGTCTTCGTAGAAGTAGTCCGTGAGTCGTTGCAGCGCACCGCGATCGGGGTTGATGTCGCCCAGTCGCAGGCCGAGGATCTGCATGACGACGTTCTCCTCGTCGTCGAGCAGGTCGTAGTCGCAGGTGAGGTCGTCGCCGCTGTGCAGGCGCGCCACCACCGTCACCCGGTCCGGGATCGGTGCGAAGACCCGCACCCCCGCCACGGCGACCGGAACCAGCGCGCCCCGTTCGGCATTCGGGGTGGCGGCGAGGACCGCTCCGAAGCACTGCACGGCGGCGTCGACCACGGCCGGGTGGGCCAGATGTCCGCTGTCGCGGGCGATACTGCCGTCCAGGGTCGCGACCACGGTATTGCCGCTCACCCGCAAGGCCGTGGCGCGGCGGAAGTCCGGGCCGTAGTCGAGTCCGCGGGCGGCGAAGGCCGTGTAGTAGGCGTCGGGGTCGATGACCGCCATCTCCTCGAGCACCGGCAGGTCGGCCTTGGCCGGTTCGTACACGCCCTCGACCAGACGGCCGGTGGCATTGACCGTCCAGGCGTCGCCCGCGGGTTCCCGGGAGCGAATGGTGAAGCGCCGCGTGGATTCCTCCACCTGCAGCTCCACCACCGGGGCCATACCCTCGTCCACCACCAACGGCGCGAGGAATCGGACATCCTCGACCGCCACCCGGATGGACTCGGTGCGCAGCGCCGCCGCGCTCAACGCCGCGTCGAGATAGGCCGCGCCCGGCAGGATCCGGGAGCCGCTCACCACGTGGTCGGCCAGCCACGGCATGTCGCCCACGCTCAGCTGGGTGCGCCACACGGTGTTCGGGTGCTCGGGCACCGGATCGCCGAGCATGCGGTACATGCCGGGGGTGCCGTACTTGAGCTGCTGCATGGCGCTCAGCTCCACGCGCAGCCGGGTGCGCTGCCACGGGTAGCGCGGCAGGTCCACGTGCGCGGTGACGAGATCGCCGAACAGGGCGTCGATATCGAGCACGCCCGCGGTGTAGAGCCCGGCCACGGTCTGACGGATGCTCTCGTCGTCGGCCTGTTTGCGGTTGAGGGTGGCGACGGTGGTGCCGGTCTCGTTCGCGCCGATCAGGATCTCGCGAATGTTCGCGCCCAGCACCGGATGCGGCCCGACCTCCAGGAACACCCGGCTGCCCGCGCCCACCAGTGCGGTGATGGCGTCGGCGAAGCGCACGGGCTGCCGCACATTGGCGCACCAGTAGGCGGCGTCCCAGTCGCCGGTGGTGACCCGGGCACCGGTGACGGTGGACCACAACGGGATTCGCGGGTCGGCGAGCGTCAACTCGGCCAGGGCCGCGGTCAGCTCGTCGAGGATGGGGTCCATCAGATAGCTGTGATAAGGCACCTCGACCTGTAGTCGGCGCGCGAAAACGCCCTGCTCGGTGAGGGATTCGGCGATCTCGTCGAGGCGTCGCTCATTGCCCGCGAGGGTGACCGCGCTGGGGCTGTTGATCGCCGCGATGCTGACCAGCTCGTCGCCGTCGATCAGCTCGAGCGCCGCGGCCGGCGCCAGCCCGACCGCGAGCATGCCGCCGGAACCGGCCGTGGTGGCCTGCAGGCGGGCGCGATGGAAGCTGACCAACAGGGCGTCCCGCAGCGAGAGCATCCCGGTGACGTAGGCCGCCGACACCTCGCCGACACTGTGGCCGACCACCGCGGCGGGCCGGATGCCCAGCTCGTCGAGCTGGGCGACCAGCGCGACCTGGATCAGGAAGTTGGCGGGCTGAGCGACCGCGGTCGAGGTGACCCGCGACTCGTCCTCGTCGCGCAGCAGCTCCTCGACGATGGACCAGCCCGAGATCTCGCGGAACACCGCGTCGATCCGGGCGGCCTCGGCGGCGAAAGCGCCTCCGGCGGTGAGCAGTTGGCGGCCCATGGCCCACCACTGCGGTCCCATGCCGGTGAACACGAACACCGGTTCGGCGACCTTGCGGGCGATCACCTTGGCGGTGCGGCCCTCGCCGCCCGCGAAATCGATCAGTGCCCGTACCAGATCGGCGTCGTCACCGAAGGTCAGACCCGCGCGCACCCCGTGGTGGTGACGGCGCGTCCACGCCGCCTCGGCCAGCCGGGCGGGCTCGGCTCCGGCCGCGACGAGTTCGGCGAAGCCGCGCGCCAGTTCCCGCGCGGCCGTGTCGGTGCGCGCCGAGATCGGCAGCACGCCATGATGCTCGGGTTCGCGCACCGGCGCGTCAGCGGGTGCGTACTCCTGGAGGATGGCGTGCGCGTTGGTGCCGCCGTAGCCGAAACCGTTGACCGCGACCGTCATTCGCGTCTCCGGCGGAACCGGCTGCGCCTCGGTCTGCAACGCCAGCCCCAGCTCCTGGAACGGGATGTCCGGGTTCGGCTCGTTCAACCAGCCTTGCGGCGCGATGGTGCGATGGGTGAGGGCCAGCGCCGATTTGATGACGCTCGCGATGCCCGAGGCGGCCTCGGTGTGCCCGAGCTGTCCCTTCACCGAGCCCACGCCCAGCGGCTCGGTGCGGCCTTCGACCTGCCCGTAGGCGCGCCCGATGGCCCGCAGTTCGAGCGGGTCGCCGACCGGGGTGCCGGTGCCGTGCGCCTCGACGTAGGTGACCTCGTGCGGCGCGATGCCCGCCCGCTCGGTGACCGACTTGGCCAGGGCCTCCTGGGAATCCGCGTTGGGGACGGTGATGGCGGTGGTGCGCCCGTCCTGATTGGACCCGGTGGCCTTGACCACCGCGTAGATCCGGTCCCCGGCGCGTTCGGCGTCCTCCAGGCGCTTGAGCACGACCATGCCCGAGCCCTCACCGCGGCCGTAGCCGTCGGCGGCGGCGTCGAAGGGCTTGCTGCGGCCGTCGGCGGCCAGGAAGCCGCCCTTGCACATGGAGACGAACACCTCGGGCTGCATCAGCATGGTGACGCCGCCGGCCAGGGCCACCTCGCAGTCGCCGTTCAGCAGCGCCTGGCACGCCAGGTGGAACGCCACCAGTGACGACGAGCAGGCGGTGTCGACGGTGAGGGCGGGGCCGATCATGTTGAGCGCGTAGGCGATCCGGTTGGAGAGCATCGTGTACGACGCGCCGACGGCGGTGTGCATGTCCACCCACGGCAGCGCGGCGTTGGTGTTGGACACCGCCATCTGGTCCAGGGTGAAGGCTCCGACGTACACGCCGAACGGCGCGCCCGCGGTCCGCCCGGCGATGCCGGCGTCGTCCAGGGCTTCCCCAGGCGACCTCGAGCACGAGCCGCTGCTGCGGGTCCATGGCGGCGGCCTCGCGCGGCGAGATGCCGAAGAAGTCGGGGTCGAAGGCCCATGGGTCGCCGGTCATGAAGGCGGCCCGCTTGGTGTACATGCGTCCCGGCGTGCGTTTGTCCGGGTCGTAATACCGGCGGTAGTCCCACCGGTCGGACGGGATCTCCATGACCCCGTCGCCCTTGTTGATGATGAAGTCCCAGAACGACTCCGGTGAATCGATACCGCCGGCGTAGCGGCAGCCGATTCCGACAATGGCAAGGTCGGACACTGCGTCTCCTCCGAAAAAGCAGAACGAACCTGGTGATGACCCCCCCGAGGGCATGCGGAGGCGGCCCGGCCGTCCGTCGCGGCCGGGCTCCCCTCCCGATGGCGTCAGCCTGCGTCCACCCGGGATGCCGGGTGAAGCATGAAATTCAATTCCGGACCCGAACTCCCGATGCGGGTCCCGGCCAGCCGTTCGAAGTCGAACGCCTGGTAGTAGCGGACGTTGCCGTCCTTGCAGATGCCGCACAGGGCGCGCCCGTGCGCATCCGATTCCGCGATCAGCCACTGTGTCAGCGCGCGGCCGATGCCCGAGCGCGGGATGGTGGGATCCGCACCCAGATAGACCATGTAGTTGTGCGGCTCGGCGGGCGCGGATCCGGCGATGGCGGCATCGACCTCGATGCCTCGCCGGGTCGCGCCCGGGCCCATGGCCCACAGCAGCAGCGGACCCGAAATCGCTTCCCGCCATGCGGGATTGCGGTATCCGTGCGGAATCCACAGCAACGCGCCGACGACGGTGTCGTCGACGGTCGCGACGATGGCTCCCTCGGCGGGCAGATAGCGGTGCCGGATCAGGACGCGCAGCATGCCCGGTGTGCGCCGGCGGCGCACCGCCGGATCGGGGAAGACGTAGTCCTCGATCGGATCGTCGGACTCGAAGGCCAGGGCGATCACCCGGACCATGTCCTCGATGTCGGATTCGGTGGCGCGGCGAATGATCGGTGCACCCGACTGAACCAAAACTGTCCCTTACGTTTTCGTGTCCGTCAGCGCCCGACTTCGATGACGAACAGTCTTGTGTCCTACTGGAAAGTAACCCAAACGGCTACTGACCGGTAGGGTACCCGCCAGTTACTGAACATACGACCGATTCGTCTTGTGGCATAAAACGATTCGCCGGGGGATAGCGCCTCGTCCAGCCATGCCCTAAGGTTCGCGCGCGCAAAGAGATATCGGTTCGTTTCACCCGGGTGACCGATGCCTCCCATAGAGTGGGAGCGTGGCCGCACTTCTCACCCAAGGGCAGACCGGTGAACTGGGCGTCTCGGACATCACCGTGACGGTGCATTTCAGCGCGGGAATCGATCTCGCCGCGCTGCTTCTCACCGATCGCGGTGCGGTACGCGCCGATACCGACTTGATCTTCTACAACCAGCCGTCCGGGCCCGGCATCCAGCTGGTCCCCGGGCAGCACGCCGTCGCGGTGAATCTGAGCGCGGTGCCGCCCGGCGTGGCCCATATTCGCATCGTCGCCACCCTCGACGAGAACGACGGGCGCTTCGGCGACTATCCCGCCCCGCACATCGGCATCTCCGACGATCGCGGAATCCAGTTGTACGAGTACGTGATCGACGGCCTCGGCAACGAGACCACGGTCGCGGCCGTGGACCTCGATCGCGGCGACGACGGCTGGTACGCCCGCGCGGTCGGCTTCGGCCACCCTCGCGGCTTCGGGGCGCTGGTCGCCGATCACGGCGTGTCGATCAGCAACACGCCGCAGGCGGCCAGCTCCGCCGCGCCGATCATCGCGCCCGTGCTGAAAGCCGGCGACACCGTGGCGCTGCGCCGGCAAGG
This sequence comes from Nocardia tengchongensis, assembly GCF_018362975.1. NCBI lineage: Bacteria > Bacillati > Actinomycetota > Actinomycetes > Mycobacteriales > Nocardiaceae > Nocardia > Nocardia tengchongensis. The sequence goes on along the minus strand of NZ_CP074371.1, from coordinate 7,817,259 downwards.
CGCGGACCTGAGCTTCGTCAAGATGGGGCTGGGCTGGGACCCGGTGCACGTCCAGCACAAATGGGGTTCACGCCCGGTCGAGATCGATCTGGACGCCTCGGCCCTGGTGTACGCCGGGCACGATCTGATCGATGTCGCCTACTACGGCCAGCTGGTCACCAAGGACGGCGCCATCCGGCACTCCGGCGACAACCTGACCGGTGAGGGCAAGGGCGACGACGAGACCATCACCGTCGACCTGACCCGGATGGGCCCGCACGTCACCACCATCGTCTTCGTCATCACCTCCTACGCGGGCCACACCTTCGAACGCGTCAAGAACGCCTTCTGGCGCTTGCTCGACGGCACCACCAGCACCGAGCTCACCCGGTCCAACCTGAGCTCCGGCGGCGCGCACACCGGCATGGTGGTGGCGAAAGTCCATCGCGAGGACGGCATCTGGAAGGTGTCGGCCCTGGGCCACCCGATCCAGGCCGGTCACCCGGTCGAGGCGGCCGCCGAGGTCGCCAGGCTCCTCTGAGCTCAGGGGCGGGTTCGGGTCGGGTGGTTTCCGGCGGGTCGCCGGTGAGTCGCGCGCGAAGTTCTTGATCTCCATTCGCCCGGCGGACGAATCCGGCCATACTGTCGTCGTTTCGTGGTTCCACTCTGTGCTGCTCTACCCACTTCCATTGTTGAAACGAGGTAGGTCACATGCTGCGCACGTCACGGTCACGATGGTTCACCGTCCCATTGAAAACCCCTTCGTTGCTGGTGATCACGGCGATCGCCGGGCTAGCCCTCAGCGCCTGCTCGGGCGCGCACGGCAGTTCGGTGGCCGCGGGCACCCTGGATTCTGGCTTCGGCGCCGGCGGCAAGGTCACCACCGATCTAGGCTCGCCGGCCGATCGCGCCGACGCCGTTGTGGTGCAGGCCGACGGGAAGATCGTCGCCGCGGGCAGCACCCAGGATCCCGCCCAGGGCGACAACTTCGCGGTCGTGCGGTACACGCCGGACGGCAAGCTGGACAGCGGATTCGGCGACGGCGGCAAGTCCGTCACCGATTTCGGCGGCAAGTCCGATGTCGTGGCCGCGGTCGCGCTGCAGCCCGACGGCAAGATCGTCGCGGTCGGCACCAGCCACGGCACCGCCACCGGGGACAATATCGCGCTGGCCCGCTACGCCTCCGACGGCCGGCTGGACAGTGGTTTCGGCACCGGCGGCCGGGTGAGCTCGGATCTCGGGACGGCCGCCGATCACGGCAATGCCGTCGCCGTGCAGTCCGACGGCAAGATCGTGGTGGTGGGCAGCACCAAGGACCCGGTGCAGGGCGACAACTTCCTGGTGGCCCGCTACGCGCCGGATGGCAAGCTGGACAGCGGGTTCGGTGATGGTGGCAGGGCGGCTACGGACTTCGGAGGCAAGTCCGATGTGGCGGCCGCGGTCGCGCTGGCCCGGGACGGCAAGGTCGTCGTCGTGGGAACCAGCTCCGGGACCAGCACCGGCGACAATATCGCGCTGGCGCGCTACACGTCGGATGGCAAGCTGGACAGTGGGTTCGGTACCGGCGGTCAGGTGAGCACTGATCTGGGGACGGCGGCCGATCATGGCAATGCCGTTGCGCTGCAGCCCAACTGCGACATCGTCGTGGCGGGCACCACCAAGGATCCGGCGCAGGGCGACAACTTCGTCGTGCTGCGCTACGTCGTGTAGTTCTCGATCGCATCGGTGGGGGCGGGTCCGGTGGACACGTCCCTTCCCGTCGTAGGTCAGTCCACTGTGATGAATCGGCCGAGCTGAGGAACGGCCTCGCCGGGGTGCTTGGCCTGGAAGCCCTCGCCGATGGCCTGGAGTTTCCATTCGGCGCCCGCGCGGAACACCTTCGCCATGGCGATGGCCGTGAACGGCATGCCGCCCGCCAGCGCGTAGCGCGCCAGCTCCGCCTGCGTGGTCTCGTCCACCAGGCGGCAGTAGGCATTGCTAACCTGCTCGAAGGTGTGGCCCTGGTAGGAGGTCACGATGAACAGCAGCGTATTCACCCGGCGCGGAACACGACTCAGATCGGCCAGGATCACCTCGTCGTCCCCGGCCGCGCCCTCGCCGGTCAGATTGTCGCCCTGATGCCGGATCGAACCGTCCTTCGAGATCAGCTGCCCGTAATAGGCCACGTCCACCAGATGCCGGTCGGCGAACATGGCCACCCAGGCGTCCAGGTCGATATTGGCGGCGCGGCGGCCGAACAGGCCGCCCTGCTTGGCCGGGTCCCAGCCCAGACCCATCCGGATCCGGGTGAGCGCGACGCCGCCCTCCTTGCGGAGCGTGACGCGTTGCCCCTTGGCCAGATTCACCGGCCGCCCGCGCGACAGTTCGCCGTCCGTCGGCTGCGAGGCGGGCGGTGGTGGTGCCAGGTGGGTCGGGTGCGGCTGCTGGGACGGATTCGGTTGCGGCTGAACAGGAGTGGGGTAGGGCGGCATGGGCGGAGGGTAGGCCGAGGTCGGCGGCGGTGGTGGTGGGTACGGCGAGGTCGGTGGCGGTGGTGGCGGGGGAGTGGCGGGGACCGGCATCGGGCGCGGCGCGTCCTCGACGGTGACGCCGTGGTCGGTCACCAGGGCCGCGAACCCGCCCGCGTACCCCTGCCCGACCGCCCGCACCTTCCAGTTCCCGAAGCGCCGGTACAGCTCGACGGCGATCACGATGGACTCGCTCTGCAAGTCCTCGATCTTGTACTCGTACAGCGCATTCCCGCCCGGGTCGGAGACCAGCGCGATCGGCGGCGCGATCCGGCCGAAGGTCGCGTCGGTCTCGTCGAGGGTGATCACCGCGCGGATCTGGGTGATCTCCGCGGGCACCTGCGCCAGCGACACCGCCAGCTCGGCGGGCTGCCCGGCGACGCCGTTGCGCAGTCGCACCCCCGGGCCGGACGGTTGGTTGTAGAAGACGAAATCGGTGTCCGAGCGCACTTTTCCCTGCTCGGTCACCAAGAGCGCGGACAGCTCGGCGGTGGCCGCGACGCGAATGGAGACCACCACCTCCGCCGCGGTCAATGGTCCGTTCTGACCCTTCACCAATGTTGTGGACAAGACCGATCCTCCCGTATCGAAACGCCCACCTGCCATGCTAGGAGACCGGTCGGCGCTCAGCAGGCGAGCTGGTCGGCGAGATCCAGGAAATCCACTGCATTGATATCGAACTCGTCGGAGAACTCCGCGTCGCCGAGCGCGGGATCGCCGTACTCGAGCGGCCGCGCGACGAACGCGGTGCGGAAACCGAGCTCTCGGGCCGCCCGGATGTCGTACTTGTGGCTGGCCACCATCATGATCTCGGACGGCGCCAGCCCCAGGTACCGCGCCGCCAGCCCGTAGGTGCGCGGATCCGGCTTGAACGCGCCCACCATCTCGGCCGCGAAGATCGCGTGCCAGGGCAGGTCGCCGTGCCGCGTGATCTCCACCACGGAACTGACATCCGCGTTCGACAGCGTAGCCAGGGTGAATCGCTTGCGCAGGCGGTGCAGGCCGGGGACGGTATCGGGCCAGGGGTCCAGCCGCGACCAGGCCCGGGCCAGCTCGTCGCGGGCGGCCGGGGCCAGGTCGATGCCCTCGGCATCGAGCAAGGGGTCCAGGGTCTTCCGGTAGATCGACGCCACGCTCACCCAGGCGCCGTCCCCGGGCTGCTGCGAGGTCTCCGCGAAATAGGCGGCGCGCCAGTCGTTCACGAACTTGACCCAGTCCTGCTCCGGGCTGAGCTCACCGGCGGCCGCGCGGGCGGCCCGCCGGATGGTGGAATGGAAATCGGTGGCTGTTCCCTGTACATCGAACAGCAGCGCTGTCGGCCTCGACACGTTCACGGGCGCAGCCTACGAGATCGGTTCTAGGCTGGCAGCCATGGAGACCGGCCGGGCCAGTAGGACAGCCTTGGCGACCGCGTACGCGCGCGCCTACCACCAGCTCTCGGGCGAACCGCGGGTATTCACCGACCCGCTGGCCGCTCGGATCCTCGGGGTGACCCGCGAGCGGATCGCCGAGCTCGACACGGCGACCATGGACCGGCCGGGCGGCCCGGAGGGCCGGCAGCGGATGCGGCGGTACTTCCTGGCCGGGCGCGCGCGATTCGCCGAGGAAGTGGTGGCGCGGGCGGTCGCCGAGGGGATCGAGCAGGTCGTGATCCTCGGCGCGGGACTCGACACCTTCGGCTACCGCAATCCGTATCCCCGGCTGCGTGTGTTCGAGGTGGATCATCCCGACACCCAGGGGTGGAAGCGCGACATGCTCTCCCCGGCCGGGATCGAGATCCCCGAGTCTCTCACCTTCGTGCCGGTCGACTTCGAAACCGACACGCTGGCAGCGAGTTTGGCGACCGCGGGATTCGATCGTGAACGCCCGGCGGCCTTCGTCTGGCTCGGGGTGGTCATGTACCTGACCCGGCCCGCCATCGAGGACACCCTGCGCTTCATCGCAGGGCAAGGGCAACCGGTGCACCTGGTCCTCGACTACTTGAGCGCGGGCACCACCGACGAGGAACGCGCCTCCGTGCGTGAGCGCGCGGAGCGGATCGCCGCGATCAACGAACCCTGGCTCAGCTTCTTCGAACACGAGGAGATCGAGGAACTGTTGCGGTCCTGCGGTTTCGACACCGTCGAGGCGCGGCCGCTCGCCGAGCTGTTCACCGAATACCTCGGTGAGCCGTTGTCCGGCTTGCCCGCTCGCACCCGGCCCGCGCCGCTGGTGCACGCGATCCGGGGCCGCGCCGACGCCTGAGATCCGCCGCACTCACCCGGTTGCCCGCCGTTTGCGCTGGTAGCCCCGCTGCGGGGCGCTCGACCGAGGTGTTGCCCTACCTGTCCGGACACGGTATTCAGTTCGCTCGGGAGGGTAAGCGAGTCGAGTTTGAAGGTAGGAACCGGTGACCGTCGATCTTCCCGCGGTGCGCCGGGCGCGGGCGCCGGGCGGTCGGCGAGGGATCTGCACGCTGCCGCGCCTGCTGGCCGCCGCGGTCGAAAGCAGGCCGGACGGTATCGCTCTGCGTGCGGGCGGATGGTCGATGAGCTATGCCGAGCTCGACGCCGACTCCACCCGGCTGGCCCGGCTGCTCATCGCCCGGGGGCTGGGCCCCGGTGACCGCGTCGTACTCGCCCTGCCACGCTCGGCCGAGGCCGTCGTGGCCGTCTGGGGGATCGCGAAATCGGGCGCGGCCTTCGTACCCGTCGACCCTGCGGCGCCGCCGCAACGGCTGGCGCACCTGCTCGCCGACGCGGGTGCGGCCTGCGGGCTCACATTCACCGCCACCCGTCCCCAGCTGGGCGATGCCCTCGAGTGGCTCGAACTCGATGCCCCGGACTGGCTCGAGGCCGTGGCGGATGCCTCGGCCGAACCCCTGCATTTCACCGAACGCACCCGCCGGCTGTACGGCGACGATGTCGCCTACGTCGTCTACACCTCGGGTTCGACCGGACTCCCGACGGGTGTGGCCGTCACCCACACCGGCTTGGCCGGGCGCTGCGGCGAACTCGCTCGCCGCTTCCGTATCACCCCCGCTGCCCGCACCCTGCACTTCGCCGCCGCGAGCTGCGACGCGGCTGTGCTCGAACTGCTGCTGGCCGTCGGCTCCGCGGCCACCATGGTCGTCGCGCCCGCCGACTGCCCCGCCGACGGCGAACTCGCGGAGTTGCTGCGCACCGAGCGGGTGACCCACGCCTTCCTCACCCCGGCCGTCCTCGCCGCCGTCGATGCCTCGAATTTGCCCGACCTCGCGGTGGTGGTCGCGGGCGGCGCGGAATGCCCACCCGATCTGGTCGCTCGGTGGTCTCCCGGCCGCGCCTTCTTCACCCTTTACGGACCCACCGAAACCACGGCCGCCGCGACCATCAGCGCTGCGCTGACCACCGCCGACACCGCCACCATCGGCGGACCCGTCCCCGGCGTGAGCGCCCTGGTCCTCGATACCCGGCTGCGGCCGGTGCCCAGCGCCGTGGCCGGTGAGCTCTACCTGGCCGGGCCGGGGCTCGCGCGCGGCTACCATCGGCAGCCGGGGCTCACCGCCGCGCGTTTCGTCCCGCACCCGAACGGCACGGGGGAGCGCGTCTATCGCACCGGCGACATGGTGCGATGGGTGCTCGGGCCGGACGGCGCGCCGACCCTGCAATATTTGGGGCGCAACGACTCTCGGGAGCAGACCCGTGGGGTTCGGGTCGACGTGGATGCGATCGACACCGCGCGGCCGCAGCGCCGTATTTCGACTGGCACCGAGCGCGTGGTGGCCACCGCCTTCTCGGAGCTGCTGGGCGTGGGGCGGGTCGGCGCGGCGGACGACTTCTTCGAACTCGGCGGAAACTCCCTGCTCGCTACCCGATTGGCGGGACGGATCGGAGCGGGGCGCGCGGTGCGGGTACCCGGGCTGCTGGTGTTCGAGCATTCGACGGTCGCCGCGCTGGCGGCCGCCGTCGACCGCCTCGAGGTCGGCGACCGGCCACCGTTGATCGCGCGGGCATCGCGCTCGATGCGCGCGCCGTTGTCCCTTGCGCAGCAACGCATGTGGTTCCTGGCGCGGCTGGACCCGGAGTCGGCGGCCTACAACATTCCGTTCGGGCTGCGGCTCACCGGCGCACTCGACGTGGCCGCGCTCGCGCTCGCACTGCGGGACCTGCTCGAACGGCACGAGACCCTGCGGACCGTCTACCCCGAGGATGACGGGAACGGCCGCCAGGATATTCGTTCGGCGGCTGAGGTCCCCTTCGACCTGGTGCCGGTCGAGCTGTCCGAGGTCGAGACGCGGTCGGCGCTGATCGCCATGGCGAGTAGAGGGTTCGACGTCACCGCCGAGGTTCCGCTACGGCTGCGGCTGTTCCGGATCGCGGAGCGCGACTTCGTGCTCGGGGTCGTGATCCATCACCTGGCCGCAGACGGCTTCTCGATGGCTCCCCTGACCCGCGACCTGATGACCGCCTATGCGGCCCGGGTGCGCGGTGTCGCGCCGGACTGGCCGCCGCTGCCCGTGCGATACGCGGATTATGCTGTCTGGCACCGGGAATCACTGGGCGCGGCGGACGATCCCGGCTCGTTGCTCGCCGATCAACTCGGGTACTGGCGCGCGGCGCTGACCGGACTGCCGCCGCTGCTGGACCTGCCCACCGATCGCCCGCGCCCGCCGGTAGCCACCCATCGCGGTGCAGCGCAACACTTTCGGGTGGACGCAGCTCTGCATCGAGCGCTCGAGGACCTGGCCCGGGCCCACGGCATCTCCTTGTTCATGCTCGTGCACGCGGCACTCGCCGTCGTCCTGGCGCGACTGGCCGGAGTCGGCGATGTGGCCGTGGGCGCGCCGGTGGCGGGTCGCGGTGCGCCCGAACTCGACGAAGTCGTCGGCATGTTCGTCAATACCCTGGTGCTGCGCACCCGCGTCGATCCCGCCGACAGCGTGACCGACCTGCTCGACCGGGTCCGCGACACCGACCTGGCCGCCTTCACCCACGCCGAACTGCCCTTCGAGCGACTGGTGGCCGAACTCGATCCGCCCCGCACCCGGGCCCATCACCCGGTGTTCCAGGTGGCCTTGTCCTTCCACAACTTCGGCGACCAGGTGCTGCGCCTGCCCGATCTGACGGTCACCGGCATCGATCTCGGCGAGACGGTCTCGCCGCTCGATCTCCAGCTGACCGTGCTGCCGCAGCAGGGTCCCGAAGGCGCTGCGGGACTGCACTGTTCGTGGCGATATACCACCGAACTCTTCGACGACAGCACGATCGTCCGGCTCGGTCGGCGGATGACGGCCGTGCTGGCCGCGATGGCCGCCGATCCGGGATCCGCGGTCGGGGACCTGCCCTGCACCGAGCCCGACGAACTCGCGGCCTTCCCGGTGGCAGGCCCGTCTCGCGCCGTACCGCAGCGGTTTCTGTTCGACGCCTTCGGTGACCGGGCACAGCGCAGGCCGGACGCGACGGCCGTGACCGGAGACGGCGTCACGCTGACCTACGGAGAACTCTTCGACCGCTCGAACCGGTTGGCACGCAGGCTGATCCGGATGGGGGTGGGTCCCGGCGTGGTCGTCGGCGCGGCGCTGGATCCCGGCCCCGACCTCGTGGTCTGCCTCTACGCCATCGTGCAAGCGGGCGGCGTGTACCTGCCGCTCGATCCCGATCAACCCCCCGACCGCACCGCCGACCTGCTCGCCACGGCCGCACCGGTGTGCGTCGTGACCGCGGATCTCGTGAACTCCCCTGAACTGGGCGACTTCTCGCCCGCTCCGATCACCGACGCCGACCGCCTGCGCCCGCTGCGCGAGCAGGATCTCGCCTACCTGATCTTCACTTCTGGATCCACCGGACGCCCGAAAGGTGTCGGGATCTCACACGCGGCCATCGCCAATCACATCGCCTTCCTCACCGCCGAATACCAACTGGTCGAGACCGATACCTACCTGCAACTGGTGCCCAGCGGGTTCGACGCCTCACTGATCGCCTACACGGCCCCGCTCGCCGTGGGCGGACATGTGGTCGTCCCGTCGCGGGCTCGGCGCACCGATCCCGACCACCTCGCTGATCTCCTGACCCGCCACCGGGTATCGGCGTTCCTGGCCGTTCCGTCCCTCCTGCGCGCGCTGCTCGAGCATGCGCCCCGTGCGGCCCTGTCCGGCCTGCGGGTGGTGTGGGTGGGCGGTGAGGCCCTGCCCGCCGAGCTGATCGCGCGCTTCACCGCGACCAGCCCCGCGCGGCTGCACAACCTGTACGGACCCACCGAGGCGACGATCTCCATCACCGGCGCCGAGGTCACCCGCCACGACGGCGGTCCGGTGTCCATCGGCGCGCCGCACTGGAATTCCCGCGCCTACGTGCTCGACGCCCGCCTGCATCCGGTGCCGCCGGGCGCGCCCGGGGAGCTCTACGTCGCGGGAGCCCAGCTCGCCCGTGGCTACCTGAGCCGGGCCGCCGGCACCGCCGAACGCTTTCCCGCCGACCCCTTCGGGCCCGCGGGTGAACGCATGTACCGCACCGGTGACCTGGTCCGCCGCACCCGCGACGGGGGTCTGGAATACCTGGGCCGCACCGACTTCCAGCTCAAGTTGCGGGGGCAGCGGCTGGAACCGGGGGAGGTGGAGTCCGCACTGTGCGCCCACCCGGAGGTAGTGGAAGCGGTGGTGGCGATCCGCCGCGACCGGCTGGTCGGCTATCTGCGCACCGTCGCCGGGGCCACCCCGGAACCGGACGACGTCCTCGCCGTGGCACGAAAGCGGTTGCCCGGATACATGATTCCCGCCGACCTGGTCCTGCTCGAGGCCTTTCCGCTCGGTACGACGGGCAAGCTGGACCGGGCCGCGCTGCCCGATCCGGAGCCGGTGTGCCGGGTCTACGCCGCGCCGGAGACCGCGGACGAGCAGGCGGTCGCGGATGTCTTCAGCGTCGAACTCGGTGTCGAGAAGGTCGGTCGCGAGGACGACTTCTTCACCGTGGGCGGAAACTCGCTGTCCGCCATCAGGGTTCGCGCCGCCCTGGCCCGCAGCCTCGGCCTTCCGGTGCCCTTGGCGCTGCTGTTCGCACATCCACGGGTGCGCGAGCTGGCCGCCGCGCTCCGGGCGGAAACGGTCGCGAACATGGCCGAGCCGGACTGGGCTGCCGATGCGGTGCTGGACCCGGAGATCACCGCCCACGATCTCCCGCCACGAAGACCCGGCCCGCTCGCGGCGGTACTGCTCACCGGCGCAACGGGTTTCCTCGGCGGGTTCCTCCTGCGTGAGCTGCTCGAACGCACTGATGCCACCGTGTATTGCCTGACCCGGGCCGCCGACCCGGCCGCCGCCCGGCACCGCATCCACGTGAACGCGGACCGCTACGGCATCGACCTGGGTGCGTATCAGGACCGAATAGTCGCGGTGCCGGGTGATCTCGCCCGGCCCCGACTCGGCCTGAGCGCCGCAGACTTCACCACCCTGGCCGAACGCCTCGACGCCATCTATCACAATGCCGCGCACGTCAATCACCTCGAACCGTATGCCCGCATGCGCGCCGCCAATGTCGGCGGCACCGCCGAGATCTTGCGCCTGGCCACCACACACCACCGCACACCGGTCCGGTACATCTCCACGGCCTCGGTCCCCGATGGCCCGCTCCCGGACGGCCTGCCCGGCTACGTCCGGACGAAATGGGTTGGCGAACAACTCGTCCGGGCTGCCGCCGACCGCGGACTGCCGGTCCGCATCCATCGCCCCGGGCTGATCACCGGCGACTCCCACACCGGCGCGGCCGGTTCCGACGACGCCTGGTGGACGATGCTGCGCGCCATGCTGGTGCTGGGCCTCGCCCCGGAGTTGCCGGACGGCGCGGTCGCGATGCTTCCCGTCGACCAAGTGGCCGCCGCGGTGGTATCGGGCGCGGCGTGGCAGCGCCCGGCCGAAACCGGTGACGCCACACCGGTCGTGCTGCTCCCGAGCCGCACGGTGTCCCTCGCGGCGGTCCGGGACGAGATCCTCTCCCGCGGTTACCGTCTCGCCTCGGTCGCACCGGCGGACTTCGCGGCCGCCCTGCTGACCGCCGCCGAACGGCCCGATGCCGACGCGCTGCTCGTCCGCGCGGCGGCGCTGAGCATCAACTATTCGGCCGAGGTCACCGGGATGGCCGGGCGCGATCCGCATTCGGCCTGCGCCGGTGTCGATCGCGCGATCCTGTCCCGCTACCTCGACTACTACGTGCGCACGGGCTTCCTGTCGCCCGCGTGATCCCCCCGCTATTCGGCGATCCGGTGTAACCGTGTGTACAACTCACCGGGGGTCTGCGCCCGCCATTGCGCGAAGGCCTCGGCCGGGGTCAGCGTCCGCTGGTTCCAGGCCGGGGCGCCGCGCAGGAACGGCGCGGCGATCGGGGCCGTGGACGGCGAAAGCCAAGCCAGCAAAGCCAATTGCAGCCGACCGCTCTTGGCCAGGGTCCGGAAGACCGGCTTGGCCAGCAGACGCACCAGCAGGTCTGCCGGGCGTGACTGGTGGATGTCGGCCAGGCCGCGCTGCCAGTGCGGCAGGGTCGCGATGGTGGCCATGCGCAGGAACTTGTTGGCCGCCCACGCGAACGGGCCGAGCTTGCCCAGCAGCGGCGGGTACATGACCCGGGCATTGAGCAGAGTGCGCAATACAAGTGACTAGGGCGTTATCAATGTGCCATTGACAACTGGCACATTGAATGGCGATGCTGTCCCCATGAGGACAAGGTCAACGGCGACCTTCCCGCCGGCGGCGGTCCCCACCCGGGCGGCGACGCGGACGCGACTCGCGGCCGCGGCGTCGGTGGTGGGGATACGCCAGGTCAATGGGTTGTTGCCGAACAATCGAATCGGAATCGAGGCCGGGCGCGCGCTCATCGCCGCGATCATGGCGGCGGGCGGGCCCACTCCGTCGGGGACCTCGGTCACGCCGGTCCGCTCCGGCGGTGTGCGCGGCGAATGGGTCCGGGCCGCCGGCGTCCGGCATGGCGATCGCGCCATCTACTACCTGCACGGCAGCGGCTACGTGGTGTGCTCGGCGAAAACACATCGGGGACTGGCCGCGCGGCTGTCCAAGGCGACCGGGCTGCCGGTGTTCGTGGCCGACTACCGGCTCGCGCCCGAGCATCCCTTCCCCGCGGCCGCCGACGATGCCGCCGCCGGCTACCGGTGGCTGCTCGAACACGGGTATCGGGCAAGCGATCTGGTGATCGGTGGTGACTCCGCCGGCTGCCACCTGACCCTGGATCTGCTGTTGCAGAACGCCATCGACGGCACCGAGCAGCCCGCGGGCGCGTTCATGTTCTCGCCGTTGCTGGACCCGACCCTCACCCTTGCCGAACGCCGCGACCGGGTGCTGCCCGATCCCATGGCGCCCGCGCGGACCGGGCGGCGGCTCATCGAGCTGTACACCGCCGCGGAACCCGCGGACTCACCGCGACTGCGGCTGACCATTCCCGCCGGGTCCGCGCTGCCGCCGCTGTTCGTGCAGGCCAGCGTGGGGAGATGCTCGCAGACGACGCTCGACAGCTGCGCGACATGGCCGCGTCGGCGGGCGTGGCGTGCGAGCTGGAGCTGTGGCCCGGACGGATTCACGTCTTCCAGGCGCTGCCGCTGCTGGTGCCCGAGGCCGGTCCCGCACTGCGGCGCGCCTCCGGGTTCGTGACCTCGGCGCTGGCGCAATCGGATTCGACTCGACGAAAGCGGGTGGGCTGACATGTGGCCGATCGACGACCTGATGTTCGCACTCGGAGGCAAGCGCCGCTCCCATCGTGCCAAGGCCGTGGTGACCGGTGCGGGCAGCGGCATCGGCCGCGCCTTCGCGCTCGAGCTCGCCGCACGCGGTGGCGAGGTGGTGTGCGCCGACATCGACAAGGACCGCGCCGACGAGACCGTGCGACTGATCGAGCGCACCCACGGGCGCACCGCGCACGCCGTCTTCTGCGACGTCTCCCGGCGCGCGGACGTGGAGAGCCTGGCCCTGCACGCGGAACTGCTGTTCGGCGGCGCACCCACCCTGGTGATCAACAACGCCGGTGTCGGCATCGGTGGAAAGCCGGTGGGGGACATCGGCTTCGGCGACTGGGAATGGGCGCTCGGGATCAACCTGTGGGGCGTGGTGCACGGCTGCGAGATCTTCGCTCCGCAGCTGCGGGCGGCCGGACGCGGCGGCATCATCAATGTGGCCTCGGCCGCCGGATTCGCCGCGGCGCCCGGCATGGCCGCCTACAACGTGTCCAAGGCGGCGGTGGTGTCGCTGTCGGAGACCATGGCCGCCGAGCTGGCGGGCAGCGGGGTGGCCGTCACCGCGCTGTGCCCGACCTTCGTGCGCACCAATGTGGTCGCCGACGGCCGGATCACCTCCGGCTCCTCCCGATTGGCGGACGGGCTCATGCGCTGGACCGGGTTCTCGCCCGAGGCCGTCGCCCGCACCACCCTCGACGCGCACGACCGGGGCGTGCTCTACGTGCTGCCGCAGCTGGACGCCCGCGTGGTCTGGCATCTCAAGCGGCACTTCCCGGCCATCTACACCCAAGCCCTCGGCGTCCTGAATCGCGTGCTTCCCCAGCAGGATTCGGCGGCGGCCGGCCCGAACCTCCAGAAGACAGGAGTCTGACATGTCTGCGAAAACCACCACCTTCGACTTCGACAACATGCTGGCCAAGATCAAGTCCAAGCAGTGGGCGCTGGCCGATATCGAGTGGGACGCACCGGGAGCCGAGCTCATCGACCCCGCCCTGCACGCCAAGCTCGAGCCGTTCATGGCCGATCTGATGTGGATCGAGAACGTCGGCGCCCGCGGCTTCGCGGCCATGGCCAAGAAGGCCCCGACCCCGGCGCTGGCCGAGATCTACCGCTACTTCCACGCCGAGGAACAGCGGCACGCCAATGCCGAACTGGCCCTGATGCGCCGGTGGGGCATGCTCGACGGCGACGAGATCCCCGAGCCGAACATCAACGTCAAGCTGGTCATCGACTTCCTCGACAAGTACTCCGACGGCATGTCGTTGTCGTTCCTGGGCACCGTCATCCCCATGCTCGAGGTGGCCCTCGACGGCGCGCTGATCAAATTCGTCACCGACGAGATCGCCGACCCGGTCGCGCAGGAGGTCTTCAAGAAGATCAACAACGACGAATCCCGGCACCTGGCCACCGATTACGCGGTCATGGAGCTGCTCGGGCACGCCAGTGCGCGCAAGCTGGCCATCGACCTGGTGGGTGGCTGGATCAAGCCCTCGCTGTTCATCGGATTGCTCAGCTACATCCCGCTGCTGAACAAGATGCGCGACAACATCGTCGACATGGGAGTCGGCGAGGAGAAGCTCTACGCCGCCATGGCCCGGTTCAAGCAGGTCGGGGAGCGCGCCCCGATCGTGAACCGGCTGCCCATGTACCGCATCGTCAAGATGCACTCGGACTGGGTCGTCAACCGCGACAACCCGTACCACCTGTTCGCGGACGCCATGGTCAAGGTGACCGGGGCCATCCCGGACCGGCTGCTGCCCACCCAGCCGACCTGGTCCAAGGAACTCACCTACGAGCCGGTCGCATGAGCGCCGTGAGCAAGCCACTGGACGTGGCGATCATCGGCGCCGGCTTCGCGGGCATCGGCGCGGCCATCCGGCTGCGGCAGAAGGGGATCGGCGACTTCGCGATCTTCGAGCGCGGCGACCGGGTCGGCGGCACCTGGCGCGACAACACCTATCCCGGCGCGGCCTGCGACATCCCGTCGCGGCTGTACTCCTACAGCTTCGCGCCGAATCCGGACTGGTCGGCCACCTACTCCGGCAGCGCGGAGATCCTCGGCTACATCGATTCCATGGTGGCGGAGTTCGGCATCGCGCCGCACCTGCGCTTCGGCCACACCGTGACCGGGATCGTGTTCGACGAGGAGGCCGGGCTGTGGACGCTGTCGTTCACCGGTGGGCGGCGAAAAGTGCGGGCGCGCACCGTGATTCTCGCCTCCGGGCCGCTGTCCAACGCCGGATTCCCGGACATCGCGGGCATCGACTCGTACGAGGGCCACAAGATCCACAGCGCCCGCTGGGATCACGACTACGACTTCACCGGCAAGAAGGTGGCCGTGGTCGGCACCGGGGCCAGCGCCGTGCAGATCATCCCGGAACTGGTGAAGAAGGCCGCCGCGGTGAAGGTCTTCCAGCGCACGCCCGGCTGGGTACTGCCCCGGGTGAACCGGCGCACCAACGGCCTCACCAAGCAGGTGTACCGGCAGTTGCCCCTCACCCAGTCGCTGGCGCGGGAGGCCTGGTTCTGGGGACACGAGTCGGTGGCGCTGGGCGTGGTGTGGAATACGCCGCTGACCCGGGTCGTGGAATCGGTCGCACTCATGCACCTGCGCTCGCAGGTACGCGATCCGTGGCTGCGCCGCCAGCTCACCCCGGACTTCCGGGCAGGCTGCAAGCGGCTGCTGATGAGCAGCGAGTACTACCCGGCCCTGCAGGCCGACAACTGCAAGCTGATCACCTGGCCGATCGCCGAGCTCTCCCCGCACGGCATCCGCACCGCCGAGGGCATCGAGCACCGTGCCGACTGCATCGTGTTCGCCACCGGCTTCGAGGTGTCCAAGCAGGGCTCGCCGATTCCGGTGACCGGGCGCGGCGGCCGGGTGCTGGGCGACGAATGGCGCGGCGGCGCTTACGCGTTCAAGAGCGTGACGGTGGCCGGCTACCCCAACCTGTTCCTCACCTTCGGGCCGAACTCGGGGCCGGGACACAATTCGGCGCTGGTCTACATGGAGGCGCAGATCGACTACCTGACCGACGCCATCAAGATCGTGCTGGAGCGCGGGCTGCGTACGCTCGAGGCCCGGCAGGATCGGCAGGACCGCTACAACCGCGGCCTGCAGCGCCGGCTCACCGCCACCACCTGGAACTCCGGGTGCAGCAGCTGGTATCTCACCGAGGACGGTTTCAACGCCACCATGTACCCCGGTTTCGGCAGCCAGTACGCCCGGCAGCTGGCCAGGGTCGACCTGGCGGATTTCCACCTGCGCTAGGGTTCCGAACAGCTGCGCTAGTGTTCTGGCGCAGACGGGGGTCGCCGGCGGAAGGGACGGGAACAGTACGAATGGCGGACTACCGCATCGACGATCTCGCCCAGGCCGCCGGCACCACGACCCGCAATGTGCGTGCCTACCAGGAGAAGGGCCTGCTGCCCACGCCCACCCGGCGCAGCGGGCGCGCGCTGCTCTACGACGACACCCACCTGGCCCGGCTGCGCATCATCGACGAGCTGTTGCAACGCGGCTTCACCATCGCCCACATCGCCGACTTCATCACCAGCTGGGAGACCGGCAAGGACCTCACCGAGATCCTCGGCCTGCAGCGCGCGGTCACCGACACCTGGGGCAAATCCGAAGCGCCGGTGGAGATTCCCCGCGAACTCGTGGACACCTTCTTCGGCGACACCGACGAGCACCAGGTCGACGGCGACCAGCTGGCCCGGCTCGAAGAGCTCGGCATGGTCCGCCTGCACGACGACACGGTCGAGCTCACCCGGCCCGAACTGCTGGGCATCTTCGCCGATCTCAGCGCCTACGGGTTCGGCCTGCCGGAACTCATCGAGCTGCACGCCGCGATGGCCGACCGCCTCGAGTCCATCGCCCGCCTGATGGTGGTGGCGGCCAAGGACCACATCGTGGCCCGGCACGGGGTGGGCTGGCTGCCCGAGTCCGATGCCGAGATCGCCGAAACCGCCGAGATGATCAACCATTTCCGCGAACTCGGCACCCGATCGGTCCGGGACAGCCTCGACCAGGCGCTCGACAAGGTGCTGCGCTCGGAGCTCGGCGCCTACCTGGAGGCGGCCGCCCGCCGCCGCGCGCAGGACTGATCGGCGATCAGCGCAGCGCGGCGCGGGCTCCCGCGGCCTCGAGCTTGATCCGCGCGGTCTCGGCGGCGGCCTTGTCGACCTTCTCGAGCACCGCCTTCGGCGCGGACTCGACCAGGTCCTTGGCCTCCTTGAGACCCAGCCCCGGGATGATCTCCCGCATGGCCTTGATGACCTGAATCTTCTTGTCCCCGAAGGATTCCAGCACGAGATCGAACTCGTCCTGTTCGTCCGCGGCGTCGGCCGGAGCGGTGTCGGCCGCGACTTGGACTGCCACCGGTGGCGCGGCGGAGACGCCGAACTCTTCCTCGAACGCCTTGAGGAACTCCGAAAGTTCCAGCAGCGTCATACCTTTGAACACGTCGAGCAACTCGACGACGGTCATCTTGGCCATGATGTCACCCCTTGTAACGCTGACCAGGCGATACAAGTAAGTCTATGCGCCGGGGACCGCCAAGGTCATCAGATATTCGCGCTCCCCGCGTGTCAGCGGGCGTGGCGCGCCGTCGGCGATGGCCACCAGCGTGGAAGTCGCGGAGAGATAACGATATTCGCCGTCGCGGACCTCGTGTACCAGGGTGAACGAGGTGGTGCCGAGCTTCTCCACGGCCGAGGTGACGGTCACCGGCGCGGCCCGGAACACCAGCGGCAGGTGGTAGCTCAGCCGCTGTCCGGCCACCACCACCCGCCACGGTTCCCCGCCGGATGCGTAGCGGTCGAGCAGATCCGCGCGCGCCTCGTCGAGGTACTGGGCGAACACCACATTGTTGAGGTGCTGCTGCGCGTCCATGTCGGTGCGGCGCAATTGGATGTCGTAGGTGTGCATCAGGCTTCCAGATCCTTCAGTAGCAGGCGCTGGTCGTCCGGCAGTGGCCGCGACCGCTGGGTGGCCTGATCGAAGGCGACCATCGTGCACACGGCCGCCGAGTACACCACGTCGTCGTCGCGGATCTCCTGCTGCAGCGCGAACGACGAGGTG